>JAFAED010000276.1 GCA_023424275.1 Pseudomonadota bacterium
CAATGTCTATCAATCGTGTCTCGCTCTACCATCTCGAAACCTTGCTCTGGATCGACCGGCTCGGGACCTTCTCGGCCGCCGCCGAGCGGCTCAACACGACGCAGCCGGCGGTATCGGCGCGGATGCGTGAGCTGGAGCAGCGATTGGGGACAACCCTGTTCCGCCGCGACGGACGCACGATGTCGCTGACCGCGGCGGGGCGCAAGCTGGTGCGCGACTGCGATCCGCTGCTTCGCGACATGCAGGTCGCGCTGCTCGGCAGCGGCGGTTTCGCCGAAGCGAGCGGGGTGGTGCGTATCGGCGCGGGCGAGATCGCGGCGGCAAGCTGCCTTCCGGCCTTCGTCGCGGGATTGAAGATGGATATGCCGGGAGTCGGCCTCGAAATCGAGATCGACCTGACCGCCAACCTGATCCAGCAATTGCTCACCGGGCGCACCGACATCGCCTTCGCCGCGGGGCCGATCGCGCATCCGGCGCTCAAGACCAGCCCGATCGGCGCGGTCGAACTGGTGTGGCTCGCGAGTCCCGCCGTCGCATCGGCCTTTGCCGGGGGCGAGGCGATGCTGCCCGTCTGGTCGCTCGCCAGCCATTCGCCGATCCATGGCCGGATGCGCGAGGCGATCGAGGCATCGCGCATCGCGCAAAAGTCGCTCAACCTCTGCAACAACGCGCGCACGATGATCGACATCGCACGGGCGGGCGGCGGCATCGGCATCTTCCCGCAGCCGATGGTGCGCGGCGAAGTCGCGAACGGCGCGCTCGTCCAGATCGAGGCCATGCCCGCGCTCGCCCCGGTCGAATTTCACGTCGCGATGCGCGTCGCCGACACCGAACCCGTGCTCACACAGATTTTCGAACGCGCGGCGAAACTGAATCTCGCCGAGGCGGCAAGATGATCCGCGCGGGCGGAATCGACCGAGGGCGGTCGTTTTAATTCTCGTCACCCCGGACTTGATCCGGGGTCCCGCTTGAGATCGAAGGTAATCAGCGCATCAAAAAGCGGGATCCCGGATCAAGTCCGGGATGACGAAGGGAGAGGAGCAGTCAATAGAGTTGTGAACCCCGGCGAACGACAGCTCACCACCCCAAAGCCGACATGTCCCATCACCACCAAAATCGGTCGTCAGGGTAGCGGCATCCCCAGTGCCGCCGACAGATCGGCCAGCGCCTGTTCGCCGCTCGTCACCTTGATCGCGTGCATGCCGAGCGCCGCAGCGGGTTTGCAGTTGATGCCGAGATCGTCGAGATAGATGCACTCGGCGGGTTCGACGCCCAGCTTTTCGCACATCATCTGGTAAATCCGCGGATCGGGCTTGCGCACCCCCGCCTTGCTCGATTCGATGACATGGGCAAAGCGCGCCATGATGTCGGCGACCTCGATCGCCGCCTCCGCGCTGCGCGTCATGCCCGCGCCCTGGATGCCCATCTTGCCGCCCGGCACATTGTTCGTGATGCACGCGATGGTGAAGCCGCGATCCTTCAGCGTGTCGAGCGTCGCGACCATCGCCGGGCGCACCGCGCCGGCGATCACCGCCAGCACCGCTTCGCCTTCCAGCTCATGCCCCAATGCACGCGCTTCCTCGGCGAACAGGCTGTCGAACGCCGCCGCGTCGATCTCGGCGCGCTCGAACTTCGCCCAGGCATTGTCGTCGGGGTTCGCCGCATTGACGCGGCGCACGAAATCGCGCGGCAACCCGCGCTCCTCCTCCAGCCGGTTAAACGCCTCGAAGGGCGAGGCGGTGATGACGCCGCCGAAATCGAAAATGACAGTGGTATAGGTCATGGTGCGACGACGATTCCTGCTTTCGGATCGCCCTTGCCGGCGAGCATGTCCCGATAGGCGCCGAGCGCGGCTTCGCCGCCCATTCTCTTGTCGATCGTCGCGAGCCGCGGCGCCACATCCATGAAGGCGAGCCAGGCCTCGGCCATCTTTTGTGCGAACGCCGCGCCGCCCCAGTCGGCGATGCGTTTCTGGCTGCGGCCCGGCGCGAAAAAGCCCTGCCGTTCGGGGCCGGGGAGCGCCGCCCCGCCGGCATCGGCGTCCCAGTGCGATTTGCCGACGATGATCGAGGCTTTCAGGTTGTTTCCGAAATGGCTGTGCACCGCACGCGTCACCGCGCCATTGCCCGCCATGTCGACGAGCGCCGAGGCGGTGCCGGGATTGAGCGTCAATATGTCGTCATAGGCGATGACGCGGTCATAGATGCGCTGCGCATCAAGGTCGGCGACATTCGCCCGGCTGGTCAGGCCGATCGTTTCGGGGCGGTGGCCCGCGCGCCGCGCGATCGAGAAGCCGAGCCCGATTGCGGTCTTGCTCGACGCGCTCGCGATCAGGATCTGGTCGGCACCATAATCGCTTTCATCCTCGAACTGGTCGGCGATCAGCCAGCCGGTCAGGAACAGCGGGCGGAACACCGGCCAATAATCATGGTCGGCAGGCCGATAGTCGGACAGCGCCTCGATCCGCTGATAAGCATTATAGATGGGGGGCAAGGTGGTGCGCCGCGGCGTGACGTCGACGAAGCCGCCCGGCCCCGCCTTGCCGACATTCAGCACCGCCTCGCTCGCCATCGGATAATAGCCGTAGAAACGGTCGCCGACCGCCACGCCCTCGGCCGCGCTTTCGATCACCGTCGCAAAACCCCAGACGGGCAGGCGCCCGGGCGAGCCCTGTTCGGCAAAGAAATCCCAATAGCCCTGGTCGTTGCCGAACAGGCCGGCGGGCTTGCCAAATACGGCATAGGTGATGTTGTTCGCGGTCATCGCATAGCTGTCGAGATGCACGCGAATTTGTCCGGGCGCGAGCGGTGTATCGGGATCGCTCACCAGGCTCGCTTGCGTGATATCGTCGCGATCGATGTCGATCGCCCAGCTTTTTGCGCTCATGTCCGGACCCCTCCGATTGACTTGCCCGCGAATGCGGGATGACCGATAGTCATACAGATGGCACCGCCCCTGACAATCGCGGTCAAACGCATTCACGAACCGGCCAGTCCCGGCGACGGCACGCGCTTCCTCGTCGACCGGCTGTGGCCGCGCGGCGTGTCGAAGGAGAAAGCGGCGCTCGCCGCCTGGCTCAAGCCGTTGTCGCCGAGCGATCACCTGCGCAAGCAATTCCATGGCGAGACCGCCGATTCGGATGAAGCGTGGGATGCGTTCCGGCTCGACTATTTCGCCGAACTCGACGCCGGCGGCGAGGAGGTGAAGGCGGCGCTCTTCACGCTCGATGCTGCGGCAGCGACCGGCCCGGTGACGCTGCTTTATGCTGCGAAGAGCGAGGAGCGGAACAACGCGGTCGCACTACGCGAATGGCTGGAGCGGCGTTGAAACCCTGACCCGTTCGCCCTGAGCTTGTCGAAGGGCCGTCCTTCTCTTCTACCGTCCCAAAAGTAAGAACGGTGCTTCGACAAGCTCAGCACGAACGGTTTTGGGTGGTTTCTCTTAGCCTACTGTCGTTCCCAGCAGCGATCCGATCGCGATCGTCGCGGCCATCGCCATCGCACCCCAGAAGGTGACGCGAACAACGGGGCGCAGCATCGGCGCATTGCCGGCCCGCGCGCCCAGCGCGCCAAGGAGCGCGAGAAACAGGAGCGATGCCCCCGACACCGTCCACGGTAGCGAGTCGCCGCTGTCGACCAACACCGTCGCAAGCGGCAGCGCCGCGCCGATCGCAAAGCTCGCCGCCGAAGCCGCCGCCGCCTGTACCGGCCGCGCCGCCATCGCGTCGGTCAGGCCCAATTCGTCGCGCAGATGCGTGTCGAGCGCATTGTGCGCGGTCAGTTGCACCGCGACCTGCTCGGCCAGCGCGCGGTCGAGCCCGCGCTCCTGATAGATCAGGGTCAGTTCCTCGAGCTCATACTCGGGGTCGGCGGCCAGGTGGCGCTTCTCCAGTTCGACATCGGCCTTCTCCGCATCGCCCTGCGAGCTCACCGACACATATTCGCCCGCCGCCATCGACATCGCGCCCGCGACCAGCCCCGCGGTGCCCGTGACGAGGATCGACGATTGCGACACGCCCGCCGCCGCGACGCCCGCGATCAGGCTCGCGGTCGAGACGATCCCGTCGTTGGCGCCGAGGATCGCGGCGCGCAGCCAGCCGATCCGCGTGACGGCGTGGGTTTCCTCGTGCATGTGACGCTCCCTGTTGCAGGAGGCGCCCTGCGAGTTAGCGGGCGCGCTCCGACTTCAGCCCTGCTGCCGCGATCCCGGCGGCGGCGCAAGCGGCATCGTCGGCGGGTGCCTCGCCCGACGCGCCCACCCCGCCGAGCCGTGTCCGCCCGTCGGCGCTGAAGATGGGCACGCCGCCCGGCACGGTGACGACATGCGGCGCATCGGCAAAGCCCGGCGTGCCCTTGGCGGCTTCCTCCATCCCGCTCGTCGGAAAGCCCCACGCCGCAACCGCGCGCGCCTTTTCGAGCGAGAAATCCATCATCCCGAAGGCGTTGCCGTCCATCCGCCACGTCGCAACCGGATGCCCGCCAAGGTCGACGACCGCGATCGCATGGCCTTGGCCCTTGGCGCGCGCATGCGCGGCGCAGCCCTTGACGATCGCGTCGGCCTGTTCGGCGTTCAGCATTTGCGCATTTGCGGGCGCCGCAACCAGCAGCGCCGCCACCCAGATCATCCTCATCCTCGCCTCCCCAATGGGGCGCGGGGTCAGTACTGCAGTTGCAGCCCCGGCCTGGCCCAGCGCGTCTTCACGAGCCGGCCCGTCCCCGACAGGGTGATATAGGCATCC
>JAFAED010000285.1 GCA_023424275.1 Pseudomonadota bacterium
GTCAGCACGTCCTTCGCCGCGAGCTGGTTCATGATCCGTCCGATCGCGACCTCGTTGCCGGGGATCTGCTTCGACGAAAAGACGACGGTGTCGCCCGCCTCGAGCTTGATCTGGTGGATATCGGCCGCCATGCGCGCGAGCGCGGCGCGCGGTTCGCCCTGCCCGCCCGTCGCGATCACCATCACCTTGTCGCGCGGCAGCCGCATCGCTTCGTCGAAATCGACCGTCGGCGGGAAATCCTTGAGATAGCCCACCGAACGCGCGACGCCGAGGATGCGGTCGAGCGAGCGGCCTGCGACGCACAGGGTGCGCCCCGTCGCTTTCGCGACCGCGCCCAGCGTCGCAAGACGCGCCGCGTTGGAAGCGAAAGTGGTGACAACCACCCGCCCCTTCGCCGCGCCGACCGCCTGCTCCAGCCCTTTGCGCAAGCCGCCTTCGCTGCCCGATGCCTCGGCATTGAAAGCATTGGTCGAATCGCAGACGAGGACGTCCACGCCTTCGTCGCCGATCGCGGTCAGCGCAGCTGCGGTCGCCGGCTGCCCAAGGATCGGTTCCTCGTCGAGTTTCCAGTCACCCGTATGGAACACGCGGCCATAAGGCGTGTCGATCACCACCGCGCTCATCTCGAGGATCGAATGCGCGAGAGGGATCAGGCGGATGCCGAAGGGCCCGAGTTGGAAACTGTCGTCGATGTCAACGACCTTCAGGTCGACCTCCTTCTCCAGCCCCTCTTCGGCAAGCTTGTGCGCGATCAGGCCCGCGGTGAAGCGGTTGGCGTAGAGCGGCACGCCGAGGTCGGCGGCGAGATAGGGCAGCGCCCCGATATGATCTTCATGCCCGTGCGTGAGGATGATCCCGAGCAGGTCCTTCTTGCGATCCTCAATGAATTCGAGATCGGGCATGACGATGTCGATGCCGGGATAATCGTGGCTGCCAAAGGTCACGCCGAGGTCGGCCATGATCCATTTGCCGTCGCAGCCATAGAGATTGGCGTTCATGCCGATCTCGCCCGATCCGCCCAATGCGAGGAAAAGTAGCTCCTTGCCCGGAGTCGTCATATTATTGGCTTTCGTTGATTATAGAGATGCATCAGCCCGTTCAGCGTCAGGTCGGGTTCGATACGATCGAAGAGGTGCGCCTGTTCCTGAAAAAGTGTCGCAAGGCCTCCGGTCGCGATCACCGCGAGCGGTTTTCCGATCTCGGCCTTCATGCGCGCGATCAGCCCCTCCATCATCGAGACATAGCCCCAATAGACGCCGATCAGCATCTGACTTTCGGTAGTGCGCCCGATAACGCTGTTCGTTGCCGGGGCTTCGATCGCGATGCGCGGCAGTTTCGCCGCCGCCGCGACAAGCGCCTCGAGCGAGAGGTTCACGCCGGGCGCGATGATCCCGCCAAGATAGGCGCCGTCGGGGCCGATATGATCGAGCGTCGTCGCGGTGCCGAAGCTGATGACGAGCTTGTCCTTGCCCGGCTCGACCGCCTGCGCCGAAATCGCATTGACCGCGCGGTCGGCGCCGACCGACTGCGGCTCGTCGACCTTGAGCGCGATGCCCCAGGTCACGGGCTCGCGCCCTGCAACCAGCGCATCGACACCGAAATATTTGTGCGCCAGCAGTTGAAGATTGTGAAGCGCGCGCGGCACGACGGTCGAGATGATGACCGCCTCGACTTCGGCACGGTCGTACCCCTCGATCCGCATCAACTGGTCGAGCCACACCATATATTCGTCGGCGGTGCGACGGTCGTCCGTCGCGATGCGCCAGCGCGCGAGCAATTCGGTTCCGCGGAACAGCGCGAATTTGGCGTTGGTGTTGCCGACGTCGATCGCGAGCAGCATCTCAATTCCCCTCCACGGGGCGCCGTAACTCGACGTCTCCCGCATGGATCAACATGGTCTCCCCGCCATCGCGGCGCAAGCGCAGCGCACCGTCCTCGGCAAGCCCGTCGAAAAAGCCGTCGATTCCCTGCTCCGACACGCGGAGCGGTGTGCCGATCGGATGCGCTTGCGGGATCCACGCGCGAACGATGCTCGCAACGCCCTCCTGCCGCCAGGTCCAAAGCGCGTCGATCATCGCGATGCCCAGCGCGCCGGCGAAATGGTCGCGGTCGATGGCGACGCCCTTGCCCGCCAGCGTCGCCGTCGGGCGGTCGGGCAGTTCAGGCGCCGCGGTCAGGTTGACCCCGATGCCGATCACGACCGAATTTCCGGTGCGTTCCATCAAAATGCCCGCGCATTTCACGCCGTCCACCAGCAGGTCGTTCGGCCATTTGAGCTGCGCGCCGACATCCGGCGCGAGCGCGGCGACGGTCTTCGCAAGCGCGACCCCGGCGACGAGCGCCAGCGTCGCCGCCGACGGATCGCCGATCGTCAGGTGGACGACGGTCGAGCCCATGAAATTGCCCTGCCCGTCATTCCACCCGCGCCCCAGACGGCCGCGCCCGGCGGTCTGACGGTCGGCGATCAGCCAATGGCCTTCACTGACATGCTCACCGCCTGCCAGCCGCGCCAGCAGGTCGGCGTTGGTCGAACCTGTCTGCGCGATCCGCTCGATCGGCGGTATCAGAAGAGCACCGTCGCGGCACTGGCCGAAAGGACCGCCAGCACGGGAATGAACAGATAGCCGATGACCGAGAGCCAGAGCGCGCTCGCGGTGATCACCGCATCCTCGACGATGGCGCCGCCACCCTTCGGGAATTCGGTCTCCGACTTGTCGTCGAAGTACATCGTCTTGATGATCGCGATATAGTAAAACGCACCGATCACCGAGGCGACGATACCCGCCACCGCCAGCGGCACGAGGTTCGCGTTCACCGCGGCCTCGAACACCAGATACTTCGGCCAGAAACCAAAGAGCGGCGGGATGCCGGCGAGGCTGAACAGGAACACCGCCATCGCCGCGGCAAGGCCGGGGCGACGCTGCGACAGGCCGGCGAGCGCCGGGATGCTCTCGACCTGGTTGCCCTGGTCGTCGCGCAGCTGGAGCACGACGAGGAAGGCGCCGAGCGTCGTGAGCATATAAACGAGCAGATAGGTCAGCACGCCCTCGACCCCCTGCTGCGTTCCGGCAGCAAGGCCGACGAGCATGAAGCCGACATTGTTGATCGACGAATAGGCGAGCAGGCGCTTGATATTCTTCTGCCCGATCGCGCCGACCGCGCCGAGGATGATCGAGGCGAGCGACAGGAAGATGACGATCTGCTGCCAGGCGCCGACCGCAGGCCCCATCGCATCGATCACGACGCGCGTCATCAGCGCCATCGCCGCCACTTTCGGGGCCGTCGCGAAGAAGGTGGTCACCGGGGTCGGCGCGCCTTCATAGACGTCGGGGGTCCACATGTGGAAGGGCACGGCGCTGATCTTGAAGCCAAGGCCGGCGAGCACGAACACGATGCCGAAGATCAGCCCGATGTTGAGCTCACCACCGAGCACCTTCGCGATGCCGGCGAAATCTGTCGTGCCGGTGAAGCCGTAGAGCAGCGAAATGCCATAGAGCAGCATGCCCGAAGCGAGCGCGCCGAGGACGAAATATTTGAGGCCGGCTTCGCTCGACCGTTCGTCGGTGCGCATGAAGCTCGCGAGCACATAGGCCGCAAGGCTGTTGAGCTCGAGCCCGACATAAAGCGTCATCAGGTCGCGCGACGAGGCCATGATGCCCATGCCGAGCGCGGCAAAGAGGATCAGGGTCGGATATTCGGCCCGCATTGCGCCGTTGAAGAAACGCGGCGCGATGACGATGCAGACGAAGCTCGCGGCATAGATCAGCAGCTTGGCGAAACCGCCGAAGCTGTCGACCGACAGCGTGCCCGAAAAGACCGTCGTTTCGATACCGAACAGCGCGACGACGGCCGCCGCGGCGGCGGCAAGCGTGAGCAGCGAACTCAGCTGATAAAGGCCGACATTGCGGTCACCGAAGAAGGTGCCGAGCATGAGGGTGATGAGCCCGCCGATCGTCAGGATCAGTTCGGGCCAGATGAGCATCAGGTCGGCGGTCATTGGACGCCTCCTGCATGGCTCGATCCGTGGGCACCTTCTCCATGCGCCGCAGCAGGTTTCGGCTTGCCGGCGGCAAGGTGCGCGTCGCCTGCGGGCTTGGCGGGAGCGAGACGCGCCACCACGGTGGTCACGTCACCGCGCATCGGCGCGAGGAAGCTTTCGGGATAGACGCCCATCCACAGCGCCACGGCGGCCAGCGGCACCATGATCGTCCATTCGCGTGCGTTGAGGTCCGGCATTGCCTTCACATCGTCCTTGGTCAGTTCGCCGAACACGACGCGGCGGTAGAGATAGAGCATATATGCGGCGCCGAGGATGATCCCGGTGGTGCACACGAAGGCGACCCAGCTCGAAGCTTCATAGATGCCCGCGAGGCTCAGGAACTCGCCGACAAAGCCGCTGGTGCCCGGCAGGCCGATCGACGCCATGGTGAACAGCATGAAGAAGATCGCATAGGCCGGCATGTTCACCGCAAGGCCGCCGTAACGGTCGATCTCGCGTGTGTGGAGGCGGTCGTAGATCACGCCGACGCAGAAGAAGAGCGCGGCCGAGACGACACCATGGCTGAGCATGATGATCAGCGCGCCTTCGATCCCCTGCTGGTTGAAGGCAAAGAGACCCGCAGTGACGATCGCCATGTGCGCGACCGACGAGTAAGCGATCAGCTTCTTCATATCGCTCTGCACGAGCGCGACGAGGCTGGTGTAGACCACCGCGACCATCGACAGCGCAAAGACGAGCCACATGAGCTGCGCCGAGGCGTCGGGGAACATCGGCATCATGAAGCGCAGGAAGCCGTAGCTGCCCAGCTTGAGCAGCACGCCCGCAAGGATCATCGAACCCGCGGTCGGCGCCTGCACATGCGCGTCGGGAAGCCAGGTGTGGACGGGCCACATCGGCATCTTGACCGCAAGGCTGGCGAAGAAGGCGAGCCACAGCCACGTCTGCATCTGAACCGGGAAGTCATAGTTCAGCAGCGTCGGGATGTCGGTCGTGCCCGCTTCGGCGATCATCGCGATCATCGCGATCAGCATCAGCACCGATCCGAGCAGCGTGTAGAGGAAGAATTTGAACGCCGCATATTTGCGGTTCGCGCCGCCCCAGATGCCGATGATGAAATACATCGGGATCAGGCCGGCTTCGAAGAAGATGTAAAAGAGCAGCAGATCCTGCGCCATGAAGACGCCGATCATCACGACTTCCATGATCAGGAACATCGCCATGTAGAGGCCGACGCGCTGTTTGATCGCGTCCCAGCTAGCGAGGATACAGAGCGGCATCAGGAAGACGCTGAGCATGATCAGCATCAGCGCCATGCCGTCGATGCCGAGCGCCCACTGGAAACGGCCGAACAGGTCGGCGCGTTCGGTGAACTGCCACTGTGCGCCGCCGATGTCGAAATTCGCCCACAGGACACAGCCGAGCACGAAGGTCGCGAGCGTCGCGCCGAGCGCGACGAAACGCGACGCCCTGTCGCCGACGAACAGGCAGGCGATGGCGGCGATCGCGGGGACCGCCAGCATCAGCGAAAGGATGGGAAGACCGCTCACAGGAAATTCACCATGGCCCAGCTAGCGAGGCCGACAAGACCGAGCAGCATCACAAACGCATATCCATAAACATAACCCGATTGCAGTCGGACCGCGAGACGGGTCCCCCCAGCGACGAGCGCAGCGGCGCCATCGGGACCGAAGCGGTCGATGGTGCCTTCGTCACCCTTCTTCCAGAAGAAGCGACCGATCCAGAAGGCGGGCTTCACGAAGAGGACGTTGTAGAGCTCGTCGAAATACCATTTGTTGTACAGGAACTGGTGGAGCAGCTTGAACTGCGCCACGAAGCGCGTCGGCAGCGTGGTGTTGCGGATATAGCTGTTCCACGCGAGGAACAGGCCGATCGCCATCACCGTAAACGGCGTCCATTTTACCCAGGTTGGTACTTCGTGCGCAGCGTGCATCAGATGCTCGTCGAACGCGATGCTCCCCTTCCAGAAGGCCATGCCTTCTTCGGGATAGATGAACGGGTGCGCAAAGACGAAGCCCGCGAACACCGCGCCGATCGACAGCACGACCAGCGGCACCAGCATCGGCCACGGGCTTTCGTGCGGGTGATAGCCCGCGGTCCCGTCGCCCGAAGCGTCGTGGTGGTGATGATCGTCGTGCGCCGCATGTCCATGATCGTCATGGCCGTGGCCGTGATCGTCATGCACCGCGTGCTGGATATGCTCGCTCTGTTCCCAGCGCGGCTTGCCGTAAAAGGTCAGGAAGACGAGGCGCCACGAATAGAAGCTCGTGAGCAGCGCAGCAAAGATGCCGACCCAGAAAGCGACCTGGCCGCCGCCGCCGGCAGCAAAGGCCGCTTCGAGGATGCCATCCTTCGAGTGGAAGCCGGCGAAGCCCGCAACGCCCGCGATCCCGACGCCGGTGATCGCCAGCGTGCCCATCATCATCGCCCAGAAGGTGATGGGGATATGCTTTCTGAGGCCGCCATAATAGCGCATGTCCTGTTCGTGGTGCATCGAGTGGATCACCGAACCGGCACCGAGGAACAACAGCGCCTTGAAGAAAGCGTGCGTGAACAGGTGGAACATTGCCGCGCCATAGGCGCCGACGCCCGCAGCGAAGAACATGTAGCCGAGCTGCGAGCAGGTCGAATAGGCGATGACGCGCTTGATATCCCACTGCGTCGTACCGACGGTCGCGGCAAAGAAGCAGGTCGCGGCGCCGACGAAGGTGACGACACCGAGCGCGATCGGCGCGGTTTCGAACATCGGCGACAGGCGGCACACCATGAAGACGCCCGCGGTGACCATCGTCGCGGCGTGGATCAGCGCCGACACCGGGGTCGGGCCTTCCATCGCGTCGGGAAGCCAGGTGTGCAGGCCAAGCTGCGCCGACTTGCCCATCGCGCCGATGAACAGCAGCAGGCAGAGGATCGTCATCGTATCGAGGCGCATGCCCATGAAGGTGATCGTCGAGCCCGCCATGCCCGGTGCGGCGGCCAGAATCTCGGGGATCGAGACGGTGCCGAAGACGAGGAAGGTGCCGAAGATACCGAGCATGAAGCCAAGGTCGCCGACGCGGTTGACGACGAACGCCTTGATCGCCGCAGCGTTCGCACTCGGCTTTTTATACCAGAAACCGATCAGCAGGTACGACGCTAGACCGACGCCTTCCCAGCCGAAGAACATCTGGACGAGATTGTTCGCGGTCACGAGCATCAGCATCGCGAAGGTGAAGAGCGAGAGATAGGCGAAGAAGCGCGGCTGGTCCGGGTCCTCCTCCATATAGCTCCAGCTATAAAGATGGACGAGCGCCGAAACCGTCGTGATCACGACGAGCATCACCGAGGTCAGCGTGTCGACGCGCAATTCCCAGTTGAACTGGAGCGCGCCCGACTGGACCCAGTGCAGCACCGGCGTCACGCCCGCCTCGCCCGTACCC
>JAFAED010000293.1 GCA_023424275.1 Pseudomonadota bacterium
TCGGTCGGGCGGCGGCTCGGCTGGACATAAGCGACGTTCCACGGCTCGGGGCCGAGGCTGCGCAGCGTCGTCGCGGGGTGAAACGTCCCCGCCCCCACGCGCATGTCATAGGGCTGAAGAATCGCGCAGCCGCGCGCGCTCCAATAATTGTGCAGCGTCAGGATCATGTCCTGAAAGCTGAGTGGTTTCTTGTCCGCCCCGTCGGCCACGGCCGCAATATCCTTCGCAGGTGCAAAAATCGCCGCCGCATTGGCCCAGCAGCGGCGCATGGTCAAGGCTCCCGTCCTTTCGCCACGGGGCGAAAATGCGCGCTACAGTCAGGTCTCCAAAACTTTTTGTCAGGTCTTGTTGACATGGTCAGCGAATCGCGACATATAGTCATGCATACCTGACATGAAGACAGGTTGAGTTGACCAAGACCTACCAACCCAAGGAGACATGACATGATGACCCGCACCCTGATCCTCGCCCTCTCGCTCACCACCGTCGTTCCCGCCGTTGCTGCCGAGACTGAAACCATGACCGCCACGGTCCGCACCGACGATATCAACCTGACGCGCGCCAGTGGCCGCGACCAGCTCGACCTGCGTATCCGCAATGCCGTGCGCGGCGCCTGCCAGTCGGGCCACCGCGGCGCCGCCGAAAGCGCGCGTCAGGCGGCTTGCATCGCATCGGCCATGGCCGATGCCGAACGCCAGGCCGGACGGGCTGTCGCACGCGCGCAAGGCGGGACGCAGCTCGCCCTGCTGATGGTCGAGGCGGCCCGCTGAGCAAGGCGAGGCCCATGAAGGTTTCGATCCGGCCGGGCCTCCCCGGTGCGGCCGGCGGCCTGGACTGGAGTGTCACCCACAGCGGCGACGCTTCAGTCCTTGCACCGCGATCGACGTTCGAGCCTTCCGCCGAAATCCCGTCATTCCAAGTGGGCGCAGATAAAAAACTCCTTCCGCGGCATTTCGATGTTTATGGGGGGTGCAACCATTCGGGTGACACTGCTGGCGAGGCGCCAATGAACAACAAACTGAAAGTGCTGCGCGCGATGCGAAACTGGAGCCAGGCCGAACTCGGCGACCGGCTCGACGTTTCGCGGCAGGCGGTAAATGCGATCGAAACGGGGAAATACGACCCGTCGCTGCCGCTGGCCTTCAAGCTGGCGCGGCTATTCGAAATGCCGATCGAAGAAATTTTCGACGACGGCCATGAAGGACAAGATGATGGCAAATGAGGTGCACGCCGGGCGGAAATATCCCGGCATCCTATGGCCGGCGGCGATCACGCTCGTCACGGTCTTCCTGATGGGCGGCGTCGCCGGCTATCTCGACGCGCACCACGAAAATGGCGGATCGGGTCCGTCGGGTGCGGTCGGCGCCGGGCTGGTACTGCTGGTCGGGATAGCCGTCATGGCTGGTTATCTGCGGCGGTTCGGCCGGTTCTGGCAAAACTGGTCGCGGCGCAAACGGCTGTACACGGTCAGCGTGTTCGGCTCGGTCGCCCTCGGCCTCATCGCCGCGGCGCTGATGCGGAGCGGGCAAAGCGACCTCGGCACCGATCCGTTTTTCAGCAACAGCGCACTGACGCCCGGTATCGCCATCGCGCTTGCGCTGCTGTGGTCGGTGGGCATCGGCATTGCGGTGACGGTGTATCAACGCACCGTCGACGACCATGAAAAGCATGCCTATCTTTGGGCAGGACTGGCCGGCTATTACGCCTTTGCGATCCCTGCCCCTGCATGGTGGGTGTTGTCGCGGGCCAACCTGCTGCCGCCTGTCGATGCGATGGCGCTGTTCGTGCTGAGCATGGTGGTGAACGCCGCCGTCTATCTGTGGCTCAAATTCCGGTGACGACCTCCTTCCCCATCCCTATTGCTGCCCGCTGTTCGCGGTCCGTGAAATCAAAAGGCTTTCCCGTGAAAAACTGGTTCAAGAAGCTCGCCGCCACCTGTGCGGTCATTCCCTTTGCCCAATGCGCCCTGACCCCCGGCTACGGCGTTGCCTCCGCAGCCGAACCCAAGGCGGCGACCGCAGCCGCGACGACCACGGCGACGACCGACGCCGACCCCGCACTGTGGGTGGTCAAGGACGAGGACACCACCATCTATCTGTTCGGAACCGTCCATGTGCTGAAACCCGGGCTCGGCTGGTTCGACGAAGCGGTGAAGGACGCCTTCGACAAATCCGACCAGTTGATGCTCGAAATCGTCCTGCCCGAAGATCAGTCCGAAATGGTTGGCACGATGATGCCGCTGGCAATCGACCAGAGCGGCAAGACGCTGTCGTCGCGGCTCGATGGCGACCAGCTCAAGGCCTATCAGGCCGCGCTGAGCAGCCTTGGCATTGCACCCGCACAGTTCGACATGTTCGAACCCTGGTTTCCCGCGATCACCTTGTCGGTCCTGCCGCTCACCAAGCTTGGCTATGACCCCGAACAGGGCGCCGAAAAGCTGCTGACCGGCTATGCGAAAAAAGCGAACAAGCCGGTCGCCGGGTTTGAAACGCTGACCGAGCAGCTCGGCTTTTTCGACACATTGCCCGAGACACAGCAGGTCGCCTTTCTGAATGCGGTGGTCAAGGACCTGGACAAGCTGGGTCCGCAACTCGACAAGATGGTCATGCTGTGGGCAAAGGGCGACCCCGACGGGCTTGCCGAGGCGATGAACGAGAGCATGTTGGCGACGCCCGAACTCACCAAGACCCTGCTATGGGATCGCAACGCGCGCTGGGCCGACCAGTTGAAAGCGCGGATGGACCAGCCGGGCACGGTCTTCGTCGCCGTCGGCGCGGGTCATCTGGCGGGCCAACACAGCGTGCAGGATTATCTGAAGGAACGCGGGCTGACCGCCAAACGGGTCAAATATTGACCCTCGGGCGACATCCTGACCGGCACCGGGGCCGCTGCTTTGCGGCGGCCCTCTTGTCGTTCCTGCTCGCGTCCTGCGGCACGGCGCCGCCGGGGCCGCAGGCGCGGCCCGCGATGTGGTTGGTCGAAGACGACGACACGCATATCTATTTGCTCGGTACGATGCATGCGCTGCCGCGCGGAACCGAATGGGACGCGGGCAAGGTTGCCGGCGCGATCGACACCGCCGACGAGTTGGTGATGGAATTGGCGCCCAGCGAACTCGCCGCCGCAGGCGAGGTGTTCCAAAAACTCGCACCGCGCACAGCGCCGTTGGCGATCGATGCGCGCCTGTCGGGTCAGGCATTGGCCCGCTACCGGACGCTCGAAGCGAACGGCGGCGATTTCGGTGGCGAAAAGCTGGACGACTGGGCCGTGATGGTCCTGATGGGACAGCGCGTCGCGCAGCGGGCAGAGCTGTCACCCGCCGACGGCGTCGAGACCGGGCTGACCGCCCGGTTCAAGGCCGCGGGCAAGCCCGTCGGCGGGCTGGAAACAGCGCAAACGCAGCTGATGCTGTTCGAAACGCTCGATGCGGCAACGCAGCGCATCCTGTTGACGCGGGCCGCCGAGCGATCGGACAACGCCGTTGAAGAGGTGCGCGCGCTGACCGCCGCATGGAGCCGCGGCGACGTCGCGGCACTCGACAGGGTGATCAACGAGGATGTCGACGCCGTACCCGCGGCGCGAAAGGCGATCCTGACCGACCGCAACCGGCGATGGAGCGCATGGGTGCGCAAACGGCTGGATCGGCCTGGAACAGTGTTGATG
>JAFAED010000296.1 GCA_023424275.1 Pseudomonadota bacterium
GCGCGGAGGCGCATCGCGGCCTCGATCTGGCGCGGGTCGGGTTCGATGAACAGGCTGACGCGGATCCCCGCGTCATTGAGCCGCGCGACGATGGGCGCAAGATGATTATGCTGTCCCGCCGCGTCGAGGCCGCCCTCCGTCGTGCGCTCCTCGCGTTTTTCGGGAACGATGCACGCGGCGTGCGGTTTGTGGCGCAGCGCGATCTCCAGCATCTCGTCGGTCGCCGCCATTTCGAGGTTCAGCGGCAGGTCGGTCGCGGCCTGGATGCGCGCGAGGTCGTCGTCGCGGATATGGCGCCGGTCTTCGCGCAGATGCGCGGTGATGCCGTCGCCGCCGACCGCCGCGACGATCTCCGCCGCGCGCACCGGATCCGGATGCTCGCCCCCGCGCGCGTTGCGGATCGTCGCGACATGGTCGATGTTGACGCCGAGCCGCAGGCGCGAAGGCGAGGCGCCGGTCAAGCCGCCTTGCTCCGGCTGCCGGGCTTGATCGCCTCGGTTCCCGCGAGTTCGGGCGGCAACTCGTCGGCGGCATAGGTCGGGAAGTTGATCGCGACGAGCGGGTAGAAGGGTACGCCGAGGTCGACGCTGCCTGCCGAGCGGTCGACGAGCGCGGCCTCGGCGAGCACTTCGCCGCCCGCCGCGCGCACCGCCTCCATCGCCTCGCGCGACGAGAGGCCGGTGGTGACGACATCCTCGACCATCAGCACTCTCGCGCCGGGGTCGATCGCGAAGCCGCGGCGCAGTTCGAAGGTGCCCGTCGGGCGTTCGACGAAAATCGCCGGCTTGCCGAGCGCGCGGCCCATTTCATGGCCGATGATGACCCCGCCCATCGCGGGCGAGACGACGATGTCGATCGCCTGTTTGAGGTCGCGCGGCAGCTTGGCGGCCAGCGCGACTGCGAGCCGTCCGGCGCGTTCGGTATCCATCAGCACGCGCGCGCACTGCAGATAATATTCGCTGTGACGGCCGGAGGAGAGCAGGAAGTGTCCCTGCAGCAGGGCGTCGGCGGCGCGGAACTCGGCCAGAATTTCGTCATCGGTCATGGGAGATTTATTCTTTTGTCCTGTGCGTCGCCCGTGACGGACGAGCGGGTTTGAGCGGCGAAGATTATCCAGCCGCAAAATAGTGTTAGAGATGCTTGAGGCAAGCGGCAAGCGGGTCTATAGCGCCCGCGAGATTCAGCCTGTCCGATGGCTGCGTGGACCTGTGTCCAGCAGTGGGGAAAGGCCGGCTGGGGCATCGATAAGAACAACAGGCAACGGGCGGCACTATCCTTATGAAGAGCTTGAAAACCCTTGTAATTGCGGCGGCTTTGTCGCTCGGCGCGGTGGGCGCCGGCCATGCGCAGGCACCCGCTGCGGCTCCGGCCGAAGCGCCCGCCGCAACCGCTCCGGCGAATCCGGCTCCGGCCGCCACCGAAGCGGCTGCTCCGGCAGCGGCACCCGCCGCGACGACCGCTGCGGCTCCGGCTGGCGATGCGACCTATGTCCCGATGAAGCCGACCCCCGGGGTCGGTCAGCCGGTCGACGCGGGCATCGATTTCCAGCCGCAGGTCAGCCCGATCGGCGAACAGGCTTATTGGTTCAACCATGTCATCCTGCTGCCCGTCATCACGGTGATCACGCTGATCGTCCTTGGCCTTCTGCTCTGGGTGATCTTCCGCTTCCGTGCCAAGGCGAACCCGGTTCCGTCGAAGACGACGCACAATACCTTCATCGAAATCATCTGGACCGCGATCCCGGTGCTGATCCTTGCCGTGATCGCCGTTCCGTCGATCCGGCTGCTCGCGGCGCAATATGAACCGCCGAAGAAGGACGCGCTGACGATCAAGGTCACGGGTTACCAATGGTATTGGGGCTATGCCTATCCCGACCAGGGCATCGGCGAATATGTTTCGAAGATCCTGCCCGAGAAGGATGCCGTTGCACGCGGCGAACCCTATCACCTTGCCGTCGACAATCGCATGGTCGTACCCGTCGGTCGCCAGGTCAAGCTGATCATCACCGGCGCCGACGTGATCCACAGCTTCGCGGTTCCGGCCTTCTGGACCAAGATGGACGCCGTTCCCGGCCGCGCCAACGAAACGACCTTCACCGCGAACAAGGTCGGCGTCTATTACGGCCAGTGTTCGGAACTCTGCGGCGTCGATCATGGCTATATGCCGATCGCCGTCGAAGTGCTCCCGGTCGACAAGTGGGAAGCCTGGGTCCGCTCGAAGGGCGGCAATCCCAAGGGGCCTGAGGCCGCCGCGCCTGCCGCTGCTGCACCGGCGCCTGCGGCTGCCGCTCCGGCGGCGGCACCTGCCGCTGCCCCCGCCACGACCGAAGCTGCACCGGCAGCGGCGCCCGCCGCTGCGCCGGCCGCCAAGAATTAACAAGGGGTCCGACAGATGACCGATATCGCAGCGACTGCACCCGCGCACGGCCACGACCATGCGCACGATCATGACCATGATCACGACACGCCCGGCTTCTTTGTCCGCTGGTTCATGTCGACGAACCACAAGGACATCGGCACCCTCTACC
>JAFAED010000319.1 GCA_023424275.1 Pseudomonadota bacterium
CGCTTCCTCGATCGCGACCGAACTGATCCATTCGCCGCCCGACTTGATGTCATCTTTCGCCCGGTCGGTAATCTGCATGACCGCGTCGGGGTGAATGACCGCGACGTCTCCCGTGTCGAACCATCCCTTGGCGTCGACGGACGGGGTTTCGGCTTGGAAATAGGAAGCGACGACGCATGGCCCGCGTACCATCAGGCGGCCCGGTGTCTCGCCGTCCCACGGAAGCTCGGTGCCCTGGTCGTCATGCAGCCGCATCTCGACGCCGAAGACGAAGCGCCCCTGCCGCGCCGCCTCGGCCAGTCCGTCCTCTTCGCTTTTCGCAGCGCCGGACAGGATGCCGCCGACGGTCCCCGCAGGGCTGGTTTCGGTCATGCCCCAGGCGGGCTGCACGACGACGCCATATTCGTCACGGAACGCCCGGATGAGCGCCGTCGGCACCGCGGAGCCGGCGACCAGCAACCGCCTCACCGTGGTGAGGCGCTGGCCGGTCTCGCGCAGATGCGCGAGCAATCCCGTCCATATGGTGGGGACGCCCGCGGCGACCGTCACCGCCTCGCGCTCCATGAGTTCGTGGAGTGACGCCGGATCGAGGGATGGTCCGGGAAGGACGAGCCGCTTGCCAAGCATCGGCGCGACATGGGCCATTCCCCATCCGTTGGCGTGAAAGAGCGGCACAACCGGCATCAGCGTCTCTTCCGAACTGAGCCCGAAGCCGAGGCTCACGAACATCGCGTTCAACAGGCACGAGCGGTGCGAGTAGAGCACGCCCTTCGGGGCGCTGGTCGTACCCGAAGTATAGAAAAGCGATGCGGCGCGACCCTCGGGGAAGCCGCCCCAGCGGACCGGATCGGCATCATTGCCCGAAGCGATGAATTCGTCGAGACCAATGGCGCCGATCGCATTGGCGCGAACGTCCGCGCGGGGCGCGAGCACGATATAGGCCTCGACGAGCGGAAGGGCGGGGGCCAGTGCCTCGGCCAGCGGCAAGAAGCCGGGATCCAGGAAGAGGATGCGGTCGGCGGCCTGATTGGCGATCCAGACCAGCTGGTCCCGCGACATCCTCGGGTTGAGCGGATGCGTGACCGCTCCCATTCCCGAGATGGCGTACCAGAGCGCGAGATGATGATCGCCGTTCCACGCGAGGGTTGCGACCCGGTCACCGGCACCGATGCCTCTTGCGCCGAGAGCTCGGGAGAGCGCTTGGGCCTCGGCGGCGATCGCCGCATATCCGCTGCGGACAATCGACCCGTCAGGGCGGCGCGTTGCCACCTCGACGTTCGGAAATGCCCGCGCCGCATGGTCGAGGATGCGGTCGACCGTCAGCGGCCAATCCTGCATTCCGCCCATGAGCGTGCCGCTGCCTGTTTCGATATTTGCGGTCATCGATCTCCCTTTCGCCGTAACCCGAGCCGTCCTCCTTCGGCTCGCTTGCCTACCAGGTCTCTCCCGCTGGGCGGATTTCGGTCCTGAAGGACCAGGCACTCCTGGGCTGGTGCGCGACGTGGAACGCTTCGTCGGCGATGTCGGCCGGGCGGATGAAAAAGTCGTCGGGCTTGTCCGCGAACCGTTCGCGTGTCCAGGGGACGTCGATTACCGCGTCGATAACGAGATAGGCGACGTGGATGCCTTTTGGACCGAGCTGCCGGGCAATCGATTCAGCGAGAATCCGCTGGGCGGCCTTGGTCGGCGCGAAGGCCGCGAAGAAGGTCTTGCCGCGTTCGGCCGAGGTGTTGCCGGTAACGATGATCGAACCGCCTTCGGCCTCCATTCGCGGCGTCGCCCAGCGCGCGATATGATAGAGCGCCATCACATTGATGTGGAAATTGGCCTCAAGCACCGATGGCTCCACATCGAGGAAGGTGCCGAAGGATCCCCCGACCGCATTGTGGACGATGGCCTTCAGCGGCCCACCCGAGGCGGCCGCCTGGTCGAGCGCCGCGTGCAGCGAAGCAGGGTCCGCCACATCGCAGGCGACGGCAAAGGCATCGGGGATCTCTTCGGCGAGGGCCGCCAGCCGCGTGGTGTCGCGCGCTAGCATCGCAACCCGATATCCGCCTTCCGCATAGCGCCGGACGAGCGCTGCGCCGGTTCCGGGACCGACCCCGGTGATGATCGCCAATGGTTTCATGATTGCTGCTCCAGAGCTTCCGCGATGAATTCGAAGCGGTCGTTGCCGAAAAATTGCTGCTCGCCGATAAAGATGGTCGGTGCCCCGAAAACGCCGCGTTCGGCGGCTGCGCTGTTGATCGCTGCGAGGCGCGCTTCGGCTTCTGACCCGCCGAGAGGGCCGAGACTTGCCGGATCGAGGCCGCCGGACGAAAGGATGGCGGCGATATCGCCGGCGTTCGCTATCGCGTCCTGCGAGGCCCAGACCGCCTTGAAAAGGAGGCGGATCGCAGCTTCGCCAGTGCCGGCGTCGATTGCGGCCAAGGCGGCATGGAGCATTGCCGACACGTCCATCTTCGACATGCCCGGATTAGGAGAGATGGGAAGCTGGTAGCGCATCGCCCAGCGCCGCAGGTCGTGCTGCAGATAGCGGCTCTTCGCCTTGCAGGTGAAGCTGGTCGGAACATTGCCGACCTTTCCCATCACGTCGAGCACGTCGAAGGGTTGATAGCGAATATCCGCTCCGAGCGCCGGAAGCTGCGACAGCGCCAGATAGGAATAGGGGCTGCGAAAATCGAAATAGAATTCAAGCTGCGGCATGGCCCGATGCTCTCCCTGTCTGCCTGCTCTTTCGGCTGGCATCGCAATTGCTAGTCCTAAAAATGAACTTACGCAATCCCGAATATATGACCGGGAAAGTGGCTAAAAACCGCGATAAGTGCGCAGCCGGACGATGCGCTTGCAAACATAGGGTTCTAATATAGAACTTATGGAATCATCAATTGGGAGAGACTCGCATGCGCACCCGAATCACCGATCTTTTTGGCATCCGCTATCCAATCATCCAGGGCGGCATGCACTGCGTCGGCCTGGCAGAACTCGCGGCGGCCGTCGCCAACGCTGGGGGGCTGGGGCTGATCACGGCGCTGACGCAGCGTGACGGTGCAGCACTCGCCGACGAGATCGCACGGTGTCGCGAGATGACCGACAAGCCCTTTGGCGTGAACCTCACCTTTCTGCCATCTGTTACGCCGCCCGATTATCCAGGATATGTGAAGGCCATCATCGATGGCGGTATCAAGGCTGTCGAGACCGCCGGCAACAATCCGCAACAATGGCTCCCGCTCCTCAAGGAGGCCGGGATTAAGGTCATCCACAAATGCACCTCGGTTCGTCACGCGCTCAAGGCTCAGGCGATTGGCTGCGATGCCGTAAGCGTCGACGGCTTCGAATGCGGGGGACATCCTGGCGAGGACGATGTGCCAAACATGATCTTGCTGCCGCGCGCTGCCGATGAGCTCGACATCCCCTTCGTCGCCTCGGGCGGGATGGCCGATGCCCGCTCGCTCGTCGCTGCGCTCGCCATGGGGGCCGAGGGCATGAACATGGGCACCCGCTTCGTCGCCACGGTCGAGGCGCCTGTTCACCAGAATGTGAAAGATGCGATTGTGGCAGCGAGTGAACTCGACACACGTCTCGTGATGCGTCCGCTCCGGAACACCGAGCGTGTACTTGTCAACGCCGGCGTGGAGCGCTTGCTCGAAAAGGAGCGGGACCTGGGCAGCGCCATCAGCTTTGCCGACATTGCGCCCGAAGTGGCCGGTGTTTACCCGCGCATCATGCGCGACGGCGAGATGGATGCAGGGGCCTGGAGCTGCGGCATGGTGGCCGGTTTGATCGACGACATCCCGACCGTTGGCGATCTCATCGAGCGCATCATGCGCGAGGCCGATCTCCTGATCAATTCGAGGCTGGCGGGCTTGGCACGAAGCGGGGGGCTCGCTCCGGCCAGACCCACCGATGTCAGGGGCGCGTCTTGCTGACTTCCCGCATCAGCCGGGCGCGCGCCGTCCCGAGCGCTTGTTTTCCGGCGTCGCCTCCCAGGCTTCGCGCGAGCGATAATGTCCCGACGAGGGTTGCAAGAAGCCTCGATGCTTCGGCGCTGCCCGGGCACTCTTCTTCCAGATGGCGCTGAAGCGTCGAGATGGTCCGCGCCGTGCCATCGGCGAAGACGATCTTCGCGCCGGGAGAGAAGGAGGCAGACTGGCCCGCGAAGAGGGCGATCGGGCATCCGCCGCCTTCGCGGTCGCAATGTGCTTCGGAAAGATAGCGCCGGATAAAGCTCGCGGCGGCGCCGCTTGCAGACGGCCGGCTGAACTTGTCGATGGCATCGGAAAACATGCGGTCGAGAGCGGCTTCGACCAGCGCGTCGCGCGAGGAAAAATGCGCGTAGAAGGCTCCATGCGTGACGCCGGCCGCAGCGGTCACCTCTCCGATCGTCAGCCGATCGATATTGCCCCGCCCGAGAAGTTCTGTTGCGGCCGCAAGGAGTTTCTCGCGTGTTTCGGCCTTTCTGGTCGGTGGATAGCGCATTTCTCTCCCGCGCGGCTTGTTTCGTATGACAAGTGTCATATATAAATACCGATACCAATGCAATCGAGGAGACGCTTCATGGAACGAGCCGTGATCGCGGGTTTCGCCCGCACCCCGTTCACATTCGCGCGAAAGGGTGCGCTTGCGCGCTTTCGTCCTGACGATCTCGCCGCCATCGCCCTGCGCGGGCTTGCCGAACGTAGCGGCATCGCTCTGGACCAGATCGAGGATGTGCTGATGGGTTGCGCCTATCCGGAGGGCGAGCAGGGCAACAATATAGCGCGCATTGCCTCTTTGCTCGCGGGTTTCCCGATCGCGGTCCCGGGAGCGACGATCAATCGATTTTGCGGCTCTTCCATGTCGTCGATCCACATGGCGGCAGGGCAGATCGCGATCGGTGCGGGCGACGCCTTTATCGCGGCCGGGGTGGAAAGCATGACGCGTGTTCCGCAAGGCGGGCTGAGCTTCTCGCCCAATCCGCGCTTCAAATCCGCAGGCAACAGCCTCGCCGAGATCCAGCACGAAGCCTATATCACGATGGGCCAGACGGCCGAGAATGTCGCTAAACGCTACGGGATCGGCCGGGATCGACAGGAACAGCTTGCGTTTGAATCGCAGCAGAAGGCGGCAAGGGCGCAGAAAGAGGGACGTCTTGCCGCCGAGATCGTGCCGGTGGTGACGCCCGAGGGGGTAATCGACGTCGACGGCTGCCTGCGTCCGCAGACGACGCTCGAAGCGCTGGCGGGACTCAAGCCGGCCTTCTTCGAAGAAGGCACCGTGACGGCTGGCACCGCCTCTCCGCTGACCGACGGCGCGGTCGCTGTCCTGGTCACGTCGGAGCGACTGGCAGACCGGCTCGGCCTCGACGTGCTGGGGCGGGTGCGCTCGACCGCGGTCGCGGGCGTCGAGCCCGAATATATGGGTATCGGGCCGGTGCCAGCCACCCAAAAGGCGCTCGAACGGGCAGGGCTGTCGATCGGCGATATCGATGTCGTCGAGATCAACGAGGCGTTCGGCAGTCAGGCGGTCGCCTGTCTTGATGAGCTCGGCATCGACCGTGACCGCGTCAACATCGACGGCGGCGCCATCGCGCTCGGTCATCCGCTCGGCGCGACCGGTGCGCGGATCACGGCCAAGGCTGCGCAGATCCTCAAGCGCGAGGGCGGCAAATATGCGCTGGCGACGCAATGCATCGGCGGTGGGCAGGGGATTGCGACGATCATCGAACGCGTTTGATTGCCGCAAGCGCGTAATCGTTAAGTCCGCGTCAGCTGCTCGAATGGAGGAAGCGCTTAGTCTCGTCGAGGATCTCGTCCGCAAGGGCCGGGTCGTCGACGAGGCGCGAAAGGACGAGCGCGCCGACAGTGGCGGACAGGGTTGCGATTGCGAGCGTTCGCGGTTCGGCCTTGCGGCGCCACGGGAACGCTTTGGCCATTTTCTCGATGCCGCGCGCAAGCCGGCGCCCGACGATGGCTTTCGCGGCGGGCGAACGGGTGATTTCCGGTCCGAGCGCTGCAATCGGACAGCCGGATCCATGGGCGTCGCGATGTGCCGGCGAAAGATAGGCGTCGACATAGGCGGCGCGCGCGTCCGCCGAGCTGCCGGTGCCGGTGTCGAAGCCCATCGCGCCGGCGGACTCGTCGAGCGCTCGCTCGACTGCCGCCGCAACAAGATCGTCCTTCGAGGCGAAGTGCGCATAGAAGGCACCATGGGTGAGGCCCGCGGCTCGCATGACCTCGCCTACCGTCACGGATGCAAAGCCGCGTTCACGGAAGAGGGCGGCAGCGGCATCGAGGATCTGGTCATGTCGCTGCGCCGTCAGCTCGGCAGGATATCGCATTTTTGGCCCCGCAAGGTTGGTAGCGACGCTGGTGCCGCTTGACTTCTAATATGACAGCTATCAGGTATGAATCAAATATGACGTTCATCATAGTTGATTCATCGCAGGCCCAAGGGAGACGTAGAATGGCAAGCAGGGCATTGATCGCGACGCGCAGCGAAGGTGCTCCGGTCGAGATATCGGTCGGCGAACTGCAAGATTCGGAGCTCGGCGAAGGCGACATCACCGTTGCGGTCGAATATTCGACCGTCAACTACAAGGATGGTCTCGCGATCACGAACGCAGCGCCCATCATCCAGTCCTATCCGCTTGTGCCGGGGATCGATCTTGCCGGAACGGTTGTAGAATCCTCCAGTCCGACCGTGTCGGTCGGCGACCGCGTCGTCGTCAATGGCTGGGGTATGGGCGTCACGCACAATGGCGGCTTCGCGGCGAAGGCCCGTATCCCCTCGGAGTGGGCGATCCCGCTCGCGGATTCGATGTCAACGCGTCACGCGGCTGCGATCGGTACCGCCGGCTATACGGCCATGCTTGCGGTGCTGGCGCTCGAGCATGGCGGCGTGCGGCCCGAGCATGGACCGATCCTGGTGACCGGGGCAAGCGGCGGGTCGGGTTCTGTCGCGGTCGCGCTGCTTGCCCGCCTCGGCTACACGGTAGCGGCGTCCACCGGGCGGCCGCACGAGACGGAATATCTGCGCAGTCTCGGCGCCGCTGAAATCGTCGACCGGGCGACACTTTCCGAGCCGGGCCGTCCGATCGGCGCCGAAAAATGGGCCGGTGCCATCGACTCGGTCGGCAGCACGACACTCGCGAACATCCTCGCCCAGATCAAATATGGCGGGGTCGTTGCCGCCTTCGGCATGGCGAGCGGCAATGATCTTCCCGCATCGGTGCTGCCTTTCATCCTCCGCGG
>JAFAED010000357.1 GCA_023424275.1 Pseudomonadota bacterium
CTGACCAACCCGACGCATTTTTCGGTCGCCTTGCGCTATCGCCCCGGCGAGGATGCCGCGCCGGTCGTCGTCGCGCGCGGCCGCGGCGACGTCGCATTGTCGATCCGCGAACTCGCGCGCGCCGCCAATGTGCCGATGCTCGAATATCCGCAGCTCACGCGTGCGATTTATTTCACGGCGCGCGCGGGCCGCGTCATCCCCGAGGAATTGTTCGTCGCGGTCGCAACGGTCCTCGCCTTCGTATTCCAGCTCGAGCGAGCGGCGGCCGACGGCATCGTCCAGCCTGCCGTCGATGTACCGCCTTCGCACCATTTCGATCCCGAAGGTCGCCGTCCGGCTTAAAATTATCCGCACGCGGCCGTTAAGGAGGCCGAAGGATATTTGCCATGGTCAGCTCAATCGCCAACAGCCTCGGCTTCGGGTCGGGTATCGACATCAAACAGCTCGTCACCGATCTGTCGAATGCATCGCGCGATCCCAAGATCAAGCAAATGGCGGAGTTGACGCAGAAGAACCAGACGCGGATCAGCGCGCTCTCGCAGGCACGCGCGGACCTCGACGGATTCGCCGATTCGCTGGGTCAGATGGTCAGCGACGGTACGCTACGCAGCACCCCGACCGTTTCGGACGAGAGCGTGCTGGGCGCGACCAGCCGGGCCGGACTTTCGGCGGACAGCTTCGCCGCGACTGTCGTCGTGAACCAGCTGGCGCGTGCGCAGACCAACTATTCGGGCGTGGTTGCCGACAAGGCGGCCGCAATCGGCACGGGCACGATGACGTTGACCGTCGGCGGCGTAGCCAAGACGATCACCATCGGCGCAACGAACAACAGCCTCGACGGCCTCGCCAACGCGATCAACGCCAGCGGTGCCGGTGTCACTGCATCGATCATCGCCGACGAAGGCGGGCACCGGCTGATCCTGAAAGGCCCCACCGGCGAATCCGGCGCCTTCACGCTGACCGCCGACGCCGGCGCCGATCCGGGCCTATCGGCCTTTACGACGGGCGGCGGCATGACGGAGGGACAAAGCGCCGTAAACGCCGAATTCACGATCGACGGTATCGCATTCAGCCGCGCGACCAACATCATCGACGACGTCGTCCCCGGCATGTCGCTGACGCTCAAGAAGGCGGCGCCCGGCCAGCCCGTCGACATCGGCGCAAGCCGCCCCCTCGACATGATCAAGCAGACCGTGGGCGATTTTGTCGCGGTCTATAACCAGCTCAAGAAAAGCCTTGTCGCGGCATCGAGCATGTCGGGTCCTACGACATCGCTCCGCGAGCTGGAGCGCGAACTCGCCGGCCTGCTGCACAAGGTGATTTCGAGCCATGGCAGCATCAACAAATTGTCCGATATCGGCATTACATCGACGAAGGACGGCCTGTTGGCGGTCGACAATACCAAGCTCGACAAGGTGCTTGCGGCCGACGCCGGCGCGGTCGAGGCGCTGTTCAATCCGCGCCGCGATGCCACCCACACCGAACAGAGCGATCCAGGTATCGCCTTCGCGCTCGATGCGATCCGCGACAAGGCGGTCGGCGCCAACGGCGCGATCGATCGGGTGTCGAAATCGCTCGACGCGAAGAAGGAAAATCTCGCCGACCAGCTCGAGAAGATCGAGGAACGCGAAGACGCGTATCGGAAGCGGCTCGAGAAGCAATATGGTTCGCTCGAAGCCCGTCTTGCATCGTTCAAGGCGACGCAAAGCTATCTCGAACAGCAAATCAAGCTCTGGTCGAACCAGGGTAACGACTAGGGACCATCGCCGTGACCGCTACCGCCTCGACCGTCCGGGCGACCGGACTCTATCGCCGATTGCAGCATGAAAGCCGCGCCGCCGCCGCCGACCCGATCGAACTGGTGACGATGCTGTATGACGAACTCGAAACCGCAATCGGCGTGCTCGCGGCGATGATCCGGCAGGGGCAGCGCATCTCGGCCACCGAGCCCGCGCATCGCGCGCGCGCGATCCTGATCGGCCTCGATGCGGGACTCGACCGCGACAAGGGCGGCGACGTCGCGACCGCGCTGTCGCGCGTCTATCGCAGCATGCGCCGCAAGCTCGACGACGCCGTCCTTGCGAACAGCGCCGAAGGGCTGACCGAGCTTCTAGAAGGTGTGTTGACCATCAGCGGGGCCTGGCGCCAGCTTCGTTGACGCGCTGTATCGCGCAGGGCTTTATCCCGGCGCGCGCGCGTTCTACGGTCGGGGCATGCCGGGAAATCCCATCATTCGTTTTGCAAGCGCCAGCGCGGCGCTGCTGTTGCTTTCGGCATGCGCCGGCGGCAATTTCCGGCCGGTGAGCGACACGCCGGTCCGCATCGGCCCCGCCTATTCGATCCGCGGCACGACCTATGTGCCGGCAGCCGCGCCAACCTATGATGCGGTGGGTTATGCCAGCTGGTACGGGAGCGAATCGGGAAACCGCACGGCCAATGGCGAGGCCTTTCGGCCGGGCTGGATTACCGCCGCGCACACCACGCTGCCGCTGCCGACCTATGTCGAAGTGACGTCGCTCGACACCGGGCGACGAATCATCGTGCGAGTGAACGATCGCGGGCCATTTGCACGGGGCCGGATCATCGACCTGTCACGCGGCGCTGCCGAGGAACTGGGGATGAAGGCGCAGGGGCATGCGCCGGTGCGCGTGCGCCGTATCGAACCTTCGGAAAAGGATCGCGCGCGGCTGCGCAAGGGCAAGCCGGCCACGGGGCTGACGCCATTGTCCGCGCAGGAATTGCAAAGATTGCGCACGCGGCTTCAGGCGAAGCCCGGATAAAGGCGCGATTCTACGCCTGTCCGTCGCCGCGGCAGGCAGCGGCGCCGCGCGATGCCGCCTTCGCGTCCCATGGCGCCGTATAGTGAATGGCAACGGCGGCGGCCGACGCCTTGACCACCGCGGTCCACAGGCGGCCGATCCGGTTCGGTTGATTGCGAG
>JAFAED010000390.1 GCA_023424275.1 Pseudomonadota bacterium
GGCGAGGTTCGGCATGATTTCGGCGATGTCGGCGTGTCGCTGTTCGGCGATTATGTCCGCGCGAAGTTCAAGGACGGGCTCGGCAACCTGCCGCGCATTCCGGCGGGGCGCATCGGCGCGCGCGCCGACGGGCGCTCGGGCCCACTATCCGCCGACGTCGAATATTATCATGTCTTCGAACAGGACCGGATCGCAGCGTTCGAGACACGGACTCAAGGTTACGACATGCTCAACGCGACGCTTGCCTACAAGATGGAGCTCGGGCCGAAGGCCGATGCCGAATTGTTCGTGCGCGCGACCAATCTGACCAACGAGCTTGCCTATAATCACGCATCCTTCATCAAAAATGCGTCGCCGCTGCGCGGACGCAATTTCGTTTTCGGGTTGCGCACCAGCTTCTAGGCCAAAGGGGGCGGCCGGAAGGGGGGCATTTAGTCCCGCGCCCCTCCTTCCGCCGATCTGCTGCGTGCAGGTCAGACGGGCTCGGCCGCCAGCACATAGTCGAAGCCGTGGCGCAGTCCGTCCGCGCTTTCGGCAAGCGCCAGCGCTTCGGCGCGCAGCGCTTCCCCCCGCGCGGCGAGCGCTGCGGCGAGGCCGCGATCGGCAATCTTCGCGAGCCGCGGGGCGCACATGTCGATCTGGCTGTTGACGAAGCGGTCCTTGTAGCGGTTCGCGAAACGCTTGGCGGCGATGACGCGATATCGGGACGCCTCGAGATGATCGACCGCCCATTGCGACGGATATTCGCGGTAGGGCTGCTCGCCCGCGAGCAGCAGGCAGGCGTCGCGGAAACGCCCTATCTCCCACACGAGTCGCCCGGCTTCGCTGTCGGGTTCGCCGACGACATAGGGCTCGAGCCCCACGACATAAAGCCGCTGCCCGACCAGCGGCCGCAGCCGTGCGAACAGCCGGTGCTGGAAATAGGGCGCGAAGCCGTCGATCGCGCCGAGCAGATAGTCGGCGAGCACCGTGTCGTAGCGCTCGCCGGCGAGCAGCGCCGGATCGGCCCAGTTGCCGACGATAATCCGGTCGTCCGGCCGGCGCTTTGCGGCGATGGCATCGGCCGTTTGCGCGGCATGGGCTTCGGCGCCGCTTACTGCGGTCCAGCGGTCGGTCCTGAGCGATCCGACCCAGCCGATCGAATGCGTGCCGGTCCCGGCATCGAGGAAGCGGCCCCAGGGAAGCGAGCCGTGGATTTTGGCGATTTCGTGGAAGAGCCCGGAATCGGACTGGTCGGCGTCGGGGCTTGTCTGCATGATCAATGATATAGAGTATCATTCCGAATGATCAAACTTGAATGTCTGTAACCGCCCGCGCCGCCCGATCTGATACTTCGACGAAAAACCAGGCCCAAAATACCGTCAAAAACACGTTTAAATTATATCGCTATGAATTCGGCATTTGACGTGAATGGTACAGGGTTCAACGAGATATGGCTCGTCGATGATGCGGAATTTACGGCATCAGGCGCGCAGCGCAAATGCCTGTAAATAAACAATAACATACTGAAAACTCTCGATTCACTCCCACTCGATCGTGCCCGGCGGTTTCGAGGTATAGTCGTACACCACGCGGTTGATCCCCTGCACCTCGTTGATGATGCGCGTCGCGCAGCGGCTCAGGAAGCTCGCGTCGAAGGGGTAGATGTCGGCGGTCATGCCGTCGGTCGAGGTCACGGCGCGGAGCGCGCAGACATGGTCGTAGGTGCGGCCGTCGCCCATCACGCCGACGGTCTTGACGGGGAGCAGCACGGCGAATGCCTGCCAGATCGCATCGTAGAGCCCGGCATTGCGGATCTCTTCGAGATAGACGGCGTCGGCTTTGCGCAAGATGTCACAGCGCTCCTTGCTGACTTCGCCGGGAATGCGGATCGCGAGGCCGGGGCCGGGGAAGGGGTGGCGGCCGACGAAGATATCGGGGAGCCCCAGCTCCTTGCCGAGCAGGCGGACCTCGTCCTTGAACAGCTCGCGCAAGGGTTCGACGAGCTTCATGTTCATGCGCTCGGGCAGGCCGCCGACATTGTGGTGGCTCTTGATCGTCACGCTCGGCCCGCCGGTGAAGGACACGCTTTCGATGACGTCGGGATAGAGCGTGCCCTGTGCCAGGAAGTCGGTGCCGCCGATCTTCTTCGCTTCTTCCTCGAAGACATTGATGAATTCTGCGCCGATGAACTTGCGCTTCTTTTCGGGGTCGGTGACGCCGGCAAGACCGCTCATAAAGCGTTCCTCGGCGTCGACGACGACGAGCGGGATGTTGTAATGGTCGCGGAACAGGCGCTCGACCTGTTCGCGCTCGTTCATGCGCAGCAGGCCGTGGTCGACGAAGACGCAGGTGAGCTGCTCGCCGATCGCTTCGTGGATCAGTACCGCCGCGACCGCGCTGTCGACGCCGCCCGACAGACCGCAGAGTACGCGCTGGTCGCCCACTTGTTCGCGGATTTCGGCGATTTTCGTCGCGCGGAACTCGGCCATCGTCCAGTCGCCCGAACAACCGCAAACGTGACGGACGAAATTGGCGATCAGCTTCGCGCCGTCGGGGGTGTGCACGACCTCGGGATGGAACTGCGTGCCATAATAGCGGCGCTCGTCGTCGGCGATGAGCGCGAAGGGGGCGCCGTCGCTGATCGCGACGATACGAAAGCCGGTCGCGAATTGGGTGACGCGGTCGCCATGGCTCATCCACACCTGATGGCGCTCGCCGACCTCCCACAGACCGTCGAACAGGACGCAAGGTTCGGTGACGGTCAGGAAGGCGCGGCCGAATTCCCCGTCGCGCTCGCCATCGGCACCGCCGGGTTCGACCTGGCCGCCGAGCTGCTGGCTCATCACCTGCTGGCCGTAACAGATGCCGAGGATCGGGAGGCCGCTGTCGAAGATCGATTGCGGCGCGCGCGGGCTGCCGGCGGCGGGGACCGAGGCGGGCGAGCCCGACAGGATCACGCCCTTGGGCTTCATCCGTTCGAGCGCGGCCTCGGCGGCGCTGAACGGGACGATCTCGCTATACACGCCGGCTTCGCGGACGCGGCGGGCGATGAGCTGGGTGACCTGCGATCCGAAGTCGACGATCAGGATCGATTCGGGGGCGGCGGACGAGTCGGGAGTCGGCATGGCTGGCCGATAAGGAAGCCGGGCCATGCTGTCCAGCGGTCGATATCGGCTGTTGGTGGGAAGTTGGTAGGAACTGCGACAGTCGCGACACATTGTTGCGACAATTGCGACATAAATGAACCGCGAACAAAGGGCGGCGTCAGCGGGCGTTAAGTCCTGTCATGCCAAGAAAAAACGAAGACAGAAAAGAAACAAAAAGGCTCTCCCATGAATAACGTCCGCCTCGTCCTTTCCGTGCGTGCCGCCCTGCTGGCGGCGGGTGCCTCGTTCGTGCTGCCGGCGATGGCCCAAACGCCGATCGGCCCGTCGCCCGCGGCCGCAGCGGCCGAACAGCCCGCCGAGCCGGTGGCTGCAGCCCCCGAAACGATCGAAGATGCCTATGACGATTATAGCGAGGACGAAATCATCGTCACCGCGCCGCGGCTGGCGGGCCAACTCGACACCGACATCAAGGCCGAGGCCGAACTCGATGAGGCGGCGATCGCGAGCTATGGCGTGTCGAACGTTTCTGAACTGCTCGACGCGCTCGCGCCGCAGACGCGCTCCGGGCGCGGGCGCGGCGGCGGCCGCCCGGTCATCCTCGTCAACGGCCGGCGCATCGGCGGCTTTGGCGAAGTTCGCAACCTGCCGCCCGAAGCGATCGCCAAGGTCGAAGTCTTCCCCGAGGAAGTCGCGCTGCAATATGGCTATTCGGCCGACGAGCGCGTCGTCAACATGGTGCTCAAGCCCAATTTCCGGCAAATCGCGGTCGAAGGCGAGGGCGGCATCCCGACGCAGGGCGGGCGCTTTCAGAGCGAAATCCAGCCGAGCTTCCTGGCGATCGGCAAGAATGGCCGCGTCAACATCAACGCCGGCTGGGATCACAAGACGATGCTGCTCGAAAGCGAGCGGAACCTCGATTATGACGACCCGGCGCAGGCCGCCGAGGCTCCGGCACGCAGCCTGCTCGGCGCGTCCGACGAATATTCGATCGACGCGACGATCCAGCGCAGCCTGAACAAGACGACCGATGCCTCTATCAACGTGCGCCTCGACCAGACCGACACGCTGTCGCTGCTCGGTCCCGGCGTCGGCGGCGTCGACGACCCGCTCGAACGCGACAGTCGCGCGCGCAACCTGACCTCGACCGCCAGCGTCAACGGGATGCTGGGCGACTGGCGCTGGTCGGTGTCGGGCAATTATGCCGATTCCGATCAGCTAACCTACACCGATCGGATCACGGGAACCCGCGACCGGTTCGAGAGCAGTCAGCAGACCTTCGGCGGGAACGCCAATTTGTCGGGTACCGTGACCGAAGGTTGGGCCGGACCCATCCGCCTGTCGATGACGGGCAGCTATTCGGGGCTGCGCTTCGACAGCCGTTCCGACAATGCCAACGGGGTCACGACGACCGACCTCGCGCGCGACCTGCCGAGCGTGTTCGGTTCGTTGACCGTGCCGCTGCTCGACCCCGAATATGAGGTCGGCAATATCGGCCGCGTCTCGTTGACGCTGAGCGGGCAGGTGCAGGATCCCAGTGATTTTCAGGCGCTCAAAAGCTGGGGCGCGAACCTCAACTGGGGCGTGACCGACAATCTCTCGCTGATCGCCAGCTTTAACCAGGATGAGGCGGCGCCCGGCATCCAGCAACTCGGTGCGGCGCCGCTGGTGACGCCCGCGGTGACCTATTATGATTTTGCGACCGGGCAGACGGTCCAGATCACGACGACAACGGGGGGCAATCCCTTCCTGCTCGCCGAACAGCGCCGCGTTTTGAAGCTGGGCCTCAACTGGTCGCCGCCGATGATCGAGGGGCTGAATTTCTCGATCAATTATAACCGCAACAAAAGCTATGACACGGCGAACAGCTTGCCGCTGCTGACCCCCGAGATCGAGGCGGCCTTCCCCGATCGCGTCACGCGCGATGTCAACGGCGTCTTGCTCGCTATCGACCAG
>JAFAED010000461.1 GCA_023424275.1 Pseudomonadota bacterium
GGTCCGAACCGACCGCCGCGCCCGTCAGCCATTGCCCGAGGAAATTGTTGATTTTCCGATCCGGATGCAGCGCGCCATGCGCCGCGTCGTGCATCAGGATCGCAAGACCGAGCTGGCGCCCGCCGACGAAGACAATCGCGAGCAGCCACGCAGCGGGGTTCTGCGACCAGGCGGCAAGCCCGACGAGCGCGATGCTGACGAGCCACGCGTGCGCCACCAGCCAGATGCCGCGCCATGACGACGCGCGCGTGATCGCCGACCATTCGGCACGGTCGAAAAAGCGGTCGGGCGGGAACAGGCGAACGGCAGGCATGGAGCACCATAACAAGTTGCGAACCGAAACGTAACCCCTTCCGTTTTGGTACAATATCGGCGGAATTGAGCGCATCGCGGTAAGGATTTGGAAACCCATTCCGGCCACTGGTTGCCGCGGCCAGAAGAGCAGGGAATATCGGGAAATTGGGGGTTCGGCGTAACATCACCAGACCGGCGACGAGCGAATTGTCCCACGACGAATCGCTGTTCGATTCACCGGAATTCGTGACGCGCCTGATGCGCGTGGCGCAGCTGTGGCATTATGTGCTCATCAGCCGTGTCCTCGCGTTCCTGACCTTTGCTTTCATTCCGGGCGTTGCGGGCTTTCTCGATCATCCGTCGCAGTGGCTGGTCATGGCAGCAGGCCTGCCGTGCGACGTCGTGTTGACGGTCGTCGGACAGGCGATGCGCCGGCCCCGTCCGATGGCGCACCAGCGTATCCGGTTGATCGCGATGCTGTGCATGGCGCTGATCGCACTTGGCACGCTCCTGAATGCCGCCGCGATGTTTGCCGCGATCGCGCTGCCGGACGGCAGTTTGTATTTCGACGCCTTTACCGCGATCCAGATCGGGTCGATCCTGGTCGCGGCCTCCGCCGTGGCGATCGCCCGGCCGGCCTTCTTCACCTTTGCCGGCGCGACGGCACTGGGCGGCGCGGTCGGCGTGGCGTCGTGGCCGTTCGGGGTCGCCGGCCTTGTCTTCCTCGGCTTGCTGATCGTGATGATGCGCGAGGATGTCCGCCACCAACGCCGCGCGACGCGCGCCGCGCGCCTTTCGATGAGCGACCAGCAACGCGCGCTGAACCTGATGCGCGATTTCGAACGCGCGGGACGCGGCTGGTTCTGGGAAACCGATCGTCACGGACAGCTCGTCTATATCTCTCCGACGGTCGCCGCGCGGCTCGACCGGCCGCTGTCCGACCTGCTCGGCCATCCCTTTACCGACATCATCCGCAAGCGGATCGGTAATGACGAGAGCGAAGAGCGCACATTGGGGTTCAGCCTGTCGTCGCGTACACCGTTCAAGGAACTGACCGTTCAGGCGGCGGTACCCGGCGAAGAGCGCTGGTGGTCGATTTCGGGCCAGCCGATCAGCAACGAACTCGGCAATTTCCAGGGTTTCCGGGGGAGCGGTACCGACCTGACCGACAAGAAACGGTCGGAGCGCGAGATCAACCAGCTGGCCCGTTACGATACGCTGACGGGGCTTGCGAACCGCCGACACATCACCGACCTGCTCGAACGCGCGCTGAAGAGCCATAGCGGGCAGGCGCAGCCGTGTGCGCTGTTGCTGATGGACCTCGACCGGTTCAAGGCGGTCAACGACACGCTGGGGCATCCGGTCGGCGATCAGTTGCTGCAACAGGTCGCCGGACGGTTGACGCAGATCGTCGGCGACAAGGGGCAGGTCGGGCGGCTGGGCGGCGACGAATTCCAGATCGTCGTACCGCAAATGAGCCAGCCCGAAAAACTCGCCGGCATCGCCAATGCGATCATCCTCAGCCTCGCCAAGCCCTTTTCGATCGAGGGGGAGCAGGTCCGGATCGGATCGTCGATCGGCATCGCGGTGTCGCAGGGGCAGGGGGTCAGCGCATCGGCGCTCGTCCGCAATGCCGACCTGGCGCTCTATGCCGCGAAGGACGCGGGTCGCGGCGTCTATCGTTTCTACGCCGATGCGATGCACAACCAGGCGAGCGAGCGCAAGGCAATCGAGGACGCGCTGCGCGATGCGTTGGTCAAGGACGAGTTGAAGCTGCTTTATCAGCCGATCGTCGACGTCCAGAGCGAACGGATCACCGGATTCGAAGCGCTGATCCGCTGGCACCATGCGACCGCGGGTCTGATCAGTCCGTCGAAATTCATCCCGATCGCCGAGGAATCGAGCCTGATCGTCCCCATCGGCGAATGGATCATCCGGTCGGCCTGCGCTGCGATCGCGCACCTCGGACCCGGATATCGCGTCGCGGTCAACGTCTCGCCGCGCCAGTTCGCCAATGAAAAGCTGCCCGCGACGATCCTGAGCGCGGTCTCGGCTGCCGGTATCCGCCCCGAGCAACTCGAACTCGAGATCACGGAGGGCGTCTTCCTCGATGAAAGCCCAGAAAATCTGGCGATGTTCCAGAAATTGAAACGCACCGGCGTGCGGCTGGCGCTCGACGATTTCGGCACTGGCTATTCGGCGCTCGGCTATCTGAAGAAGGCGCCGTTCGACAAGATCAAGATCGACCAGAGCTTCGTCCTGGGCGCCGCCGACCCGAACAGCATGAATGCCGCGATCATCTCGTCGATCGTCGGGCTTGCGACGGCGCTGAACATGGAAACGACCGCCGAGGGGGTCGAAACGCACGACGACCTTGCGCTGATCCGCGGGCTCGGGTGCAGCCATGTGCAAGGCTATATCTAT
>JAFAED010000475.1 GCA_023424275.1 Pseudomonadota bacterium
CGATGCCGCGCAGGTGCTGGTGCAGAACCGCGTCGCGATCGCGACCCCGCGCCTGCCCGAAACGGTGCAGCGGCTCGGCGTCGTGACGCGCAAGACCTCGCCCGACTTCCTGATGGTCGTGAACCTCGTTTCGCCCGACAAGTCGCTCGATCGCGCCTATATCTCCAACTATGCGCTGACCCAGCTTCGCGATCGTCTGAGCCGCATCGACGGCGTCGGCGATGTGCGGCTGTTCGGTGCGCGCGACTATGCGATGCGCGTGTGGATCGACCCCGGCCGTGCCGCCGCGCTCGACCTGACCGCGGGCGAGATCGTTGCCGCGCTCCGCCGCGAGAATGTGCAGGTCGCCGCGGGTACGCTCGGCCAGCCGCCCTATGCCAACGGCAGCGACTTCCAGCTCAACGTCGAAACGCAGGGCCGCCTGACCGATCCCGAGGATTTCGCCAATATCGTCATCCGCAGCGACGCCGACGGGCGGCAGGTCCGTGTCTCGGACGTCGCGCGCGTCGAACTCGGCGCGTCGGATTACAACAGCAACACCTATCTCTCGGGCGACCCGACCGTCATCATGGCGGTGTTCCAGCGCCCCGGTTCGAACGCGCTCGCCGCCGCCAAAGCGGTCGAGGCCGAAATGGCGTCGTCGTCGAAGAATTTCCCCAAGGGGCTCGAATATCGGGTCATCTACAACCCCACCGAATTCATCGCCCAGTCGATCGACGCGGTGATGGAAACGCTGATCGAGGCGGTGTTCCTCGTCGTCATCGTCATCCTCGTGTTCCTCCAGAAATGGCGCGCGGCGATCATTCCGGTGCTCGCGATCCCGGTGTCGCTGATCGGGACCTTCGTCGTGCTCGCGGCGTTCGGCTACAGCCTCAACAACCTCTCGCTGTTCGGGCTGGTGCTCGCGATCGGTATCGTCGTCGACGACGCGATCGTCGTCGTCGAGAATGTCGAGCGCAATCTCGAGAAGGGCATGAGTGCGCTCGAGGCTGCGCGGACGTCGATGGACGAAGTGTCGGGTGCGCTTGTCGCGATCGTGCTCGTGCTCTGCGCGGTATTCGTCCCGACCCTGTTCCTCACCGGCCTGTCGGGCGCCTTCTACCAGCAGTTTGCGGTGACGATTTCGACCGCGACGATCATCTCGCTCGTGCTGTCGCTGACCCTGTCGCCGGCGCTCGCCGCGATCCTGCTGAAGCCGCACGCTCCCGCGCAGGCCGACGGCTGGCTGATGGCGCATATCCACCGCGCCGGTGAACGCTTTAATGCGGCGTTCGAGCGGCTCAGCAACGGCTATGCCGCGCTGACCGACCGGCTGGTGCGCGCGCCGAAGAAGATGATGGTCACCTATGCGGGCCTCATTGCCGCGACTGCGGGGCTGTTCTGGGCGACGCCGACCGGCTTCATCCCCGCACAGGACCAGGGCTATTTCCTCGTCGTCGCCAAGCTGCCTGCGGGCGCTTCGGTCGAACGCACCGATGCGGTGCTGAAGAAAGTCGCGGCGCGGGTGCTGCCGGTCGAGGGCGTCCTCGGCTCGGTGATGCTTGCGGGCTTCGACGGCCCCTCACAGACGCTCGCACCGAACTCGGCCGCCGCCTATTTCCCGCTCAAATCCTTCGAGGAGCGCAAGAAACTCGGCGTCAATTTCGAGGACATCATGAACCAGGCGCGTGAACGCACCGCCGACATCACCGATGCGCAGATCGTCGTCATTCCGCCGCCGCTGATCCAGGGCATCGGTTCGGCGGGCGGTTACCGCATGATCGTGCAGGATCGCGGCGGGAACGGCTATGCCGCACTCGCGAACGAGACGAACAATTTGATCGGCAAGGCGAACCAAACCCCGGGTCTTGCGAACGTCTTCACCTTCTTCGATCCGTCGAACCCGCGCATCTTTGCCGATATCGACCGCGCCAAGGCGAATGCGCTCGGCGTGCCGCCCGAACGCGTGTTCGAAGCGTTGCAGGTCTATCTGGGCTCGGCGTTCGTCAACGACTTCAACCTGCTCGGCCGCACCTATCGCGTGACCGCACAGGCCGACGCGCCCTATCGCCAGACCGTCGCCGATATCGCGAACCTGCGGACGCGATCGGACTCGGGCGCCATGGTGCCGATCGGGTCGGTTGCGAACTTCGAGGACCGCACCGGGCCGTACCGCGTCACGCGCTATAACCTCTTCCCCGCGGTCGAGATCGACGGCGACACCGCTCCGGGTTCGTCCTCGGGCGCGTCGCTGACGACGATGGAAAAGCTTGCGGCCGACAATCTGCCCGCAGGTTACGGCACCGAATGGACCGGCATCGCCTTCCAGCAGAAAGCGGCGGCGAATACCGCGGGCATCGTCTTCGCGCTCGCGGTGGTCTTCGTCTTCCTCGTGCTCGCGGCACAATATGAAAGCCTGATGCTGCCATTGGCGATCATCTTCATCGTGCCCATGTGTCTGCTTGCGGCGATGATCGGCGTGAATTTGCGCGGGATGGACAATAATGTCCTGACGCAGATCGGGCTCGTCGTGCTCATCGCGCTTGCCGCGAAGAACGCGATCCTGATCGTCGAATTCGCCAAGCAGGCCGAAGAAGAAGATGGCCTGTCGCCGATCGAAGCCGCGGTGCGTGCCGCGCGCGACCGTCTGCGTCCGATCCTGATGACCAGCTTCGCCTT
>JAFAED010000490.1 GCA_023424275.1 Pseudomonadota bacterium
TTCGTCAAAAAGGGCAATCCGATCACCGGGCTGCGTTTCACGGCCGCCGTTACCGTCGCCGACCTGCCCCCCGCGGTCGCGATCGGCCAGATGCGCGGGCTCGTCGCCGCCAAGGGCTATGACATCATGGCCGACGAGGCCGAATATGGATCGATGCTGATCGAACAGCCGATGACCGGCGGCGCGCGGGCCTTTCCGATCCAGATCACCGCGACCCAGACCGGCGGCATCGGCACCGTCGTGATGGAGGCCAAGCTGCGCGCCGGCCAGTCGACCAAGAGCGAGGCCGCCATGGCCGAAATGTGCGGCATGCTGAACCAGATCAAGGGCGGCAAGGCGGGCGCCGCCGCGGCAAAGAAGGGCGCGACCGCCACCACTGTCGCCGCCGCGCCGGTCAAGATCAGCGCGCTCGGCTTTTCGCAGCAAGTGTCGAAGGACACCGAACGCAACGCCGCGGGCGTGCTGACGCGCTACAAGGGCAAGCAGTTCACGATCGACGGATCGGTCGATTATGTGACGAAGGACGGCAAGGATTTCCGCGTCGGCTACAAGGTCCCCAACCCCTGGGAACAGGCGATCCGCCTGCCGAACCAGGCGCCGTTCAAGACCGACATCGTCTGCTATATGGCACCCGGCCAGGCGGCCTATTCGCTGCAGCTCAAACCGAACAAGGGCATCAAACTGACCGGCACGGTCGAGGATTTCGACGAATATAAGCATGTGATCTGGCTGAAGGATTGCCGCCCGGCGCAATGATCGGGCAATAACGACGGGAAGGGACGCCATGCGGGACACGATAGCGGCAGTGCTGGCTTTCGGCATGGCGGCACCCGCAGTCGCCCAGGCGCCCGAAAGCGAGACGGCAAGCCTCCGCGCCTTTGCCGATGCCTTCGACGCGGCGCAGATCGCGCAGGATCGCGCCGCGCTCGAAACCATGGTCGCCGACGATCTCGTCTTCATCGACGGCAGCGGCCAACGCCTGGGCAAGGCGGCCTTCATCGCCGGCTGGACCGGGGCAGACGACGATTATGACCCGGTCGCGCTGACCGATCGCGTCATCCTGCCGCTCGGCAAGGATGCGGGCCTCGCGAGCGCCGAGACGATCCTGTCGGGCCGCTCGGCGGGCACGCCCTTCCGCGTCCGCATCCGCTTCACCGATATCTTCAGGCGCCACGGCGACGGCTGGCAGGCGACCTATATCCATGTGACGCGGATGGCGCTGGAGGATGCGCCGAAGCCATGACGCGGACACGCCGCGTACTTCGCTGGACGATCCGCGCGATCGGGCTGCTGCTTCTCCTGTTCCTGCTTTTCGCGCTGGTCCTCGCGGTGAACGGATGGAACGCCTTCGGCCAAGCGCCGTCGGGCGCGCGGCTCGAAAAACTCGCCGCCTCACCGCATTGGCAGGACGGCGCTTTCAGCAACGGCCGCAGGGGCTGGATCGACCGGCAGGCGGCCTATCGCGGCCTGCTCACCGCATCGGCGGTCACCGAGCCCGAGCCTGGCGCGCCCGTGCCGGTGCGGCGCACCGACGCCGCGACGCTTGCGCAGCATCCCGCCAGCGGGCTTCGCATCACCTGGTTCGGCCATTCGTCGACGCTCGTCGAGATCGACGGCAAGCGCATCCTTGTCGATCCGATGTGGGGGACACGCGCCTCGCCGGTCGGCTGGCTCGGCCCGGCGCGCTGGTATGCGCCGCCGATCGCGATCCGCGACCTGCCGCCGATAGACGCCGTGGTGATCTCGCACGATCATTATGACCATCTCGACCGCGATACGATCCGCGCGCTCGACCGCCGCGGCACGACCTTCGTCGTCCCGCTCGGCATCGGCTCGCACCTCGCCTATTGGGGCGTCGACGCGAAAAAGATCGTCGAACTCGACTGGTGGGGCGAGAAACGGATCGGCGATGTCACCATCGTCGCGACGCCCGCGCGCCACGCCTCCGGCCGCCTCGGCAGCCAGAGCAACCAGACCTTCTGGGCGGGCTATGCACTCGTCGGGCCACGGCACCGCGTCTGGTATTCAGGCGACACCGGCTTCACCCCCGAATTTGCCGAGATCGGCAAACGCCTCGGCCCGTTCGACGCGACCCTGCTCGACACCGGCCAGTACGATCCCGCCTGGCCCGACAATCATCTCGGCCCCGAACTCGCTATCGAGGCGCACCGTCTCGTCGGCGGCAAGACACTGATCCCGATCCACTGGGCGCTGTTCAACCTCGCCCCGCATACATGGACCGAGCCGCCCGAGCGCATCCTCGCCGCCGCGCGCTGCGCCGGGGTCCGCCTCGCGATGCCGCGTCCCGGCGAAAGCATCGATCCCGCGACCGCCCCGCCGCCGACGCGCTGGTGGCCCAAGCTCACCTGGCGCACCGCAGCGCAAAAGCCGCAGGTCGCAACGCTCGACGGCGACCCGGCGCAGCGCGTCGCGGTGCCGCCGTGCGATACGCCCTGACCATCGCGATTCGACTCTCGCGACAAATGAGAACATAGTAGGAACATTGATCCGATTCGGAGGAATGGACGATGGACCCGATGTTCCGCTATTTTCTGGGTTTTCAGGTGGCCGCCGACCGCGCCGGCTGGCTCGCGCGCCAATTGCCGGCCGTTTCGGGCGATTTGTTCGCGGGGCTGAAGCCGCAAAATTATCATCTGACGCTCTGCACGATCGCCGAAACCGCCGAGACGCAGCCCTTTTTAGGCAAGCGCGTCGCGGCGGCCTTTGCATCGGGCCTTCCGGCGGCGAGCCATATTCCCTTCGGACGGATCATGAGCCGCGACGCCGGGGCCGAACTCACCACCATGGGCAGCGTCGGCGGCGTGCGTCATCTCTATGACGGCATCGTCGCGCTTCTGGAAACGCAGGGGATCGAGCCGATGCATCGCAAGTCGGGGCTGCGACCGCATATCACGCTCGGCTATGGCGCCTGCGACTTCGATCCGGTACCGATGGCCTGGCGGTGGACGCCGCGCGACCTCGTCCTGATCGAAAGCCACGTCGGCCATCGCCGCCACCGCGTCCTGCAAAGCTGGACGCTGCTGCCGCCGGCGCAGGGCGCTTTCGCCTTCATGGAAGACGAAATGCCCCCGCCACTACGCTACGCCGCTTAACTCTCGAGGCTGTGCTCGAGCGTGATCTCGCAGTTGAGCAGCTTCGACACCGGGCAATTCTTCTCGGCCTCGGCGGCAATCTGTGCAAATTCGTCGGCGCCGATCCCCGGCACCTTGCCCGCCAGCGTCAGCGCCGACTTGCTGATCTGGAACCCGCCATCGACCTGGTCGAGCGTCACCACGGCGCTCGTTTCCAGCGTGT
>JAFAED010000005.1 GCA_023424275.1 Pseudomonadota bacterium
AAGAAGATGCGGGCGACCTCGGTCGGCGAACTCATCCGCGCGTGGGAAAAATTGCCGTCTGCGTTGCGCGAAAACGGCACAGCCTAGACTTTGGTATGGTTACAAAGCCTTACAAGCTGGGCAACATTGGCCCCCTTGACCGACCCGGTCGTGTTATAAAGGGCCGATCCGCTTGCCCAGAATGCCTCTTGTCGCAATCGTGGACGATGACGAAGCCATCCGCGAAGCCCTGTGCGATTTGCTGATGGTGACCGGGTTCGCCTGCTGCACCTTCGACGGCGCGCGAGCTTTTCTGTCCGATCAAGCTGCCGACAGCGTCGATTGCCTGATCACCGATATCCGCATGCCGGGGATGACCGGGCTGGACCTGTTGGAGCGCGTTCGGGCCGAGGGATCCGAGCTGCCCGTCATTGTGCTGACCTCGGTGCTCGATCCGGGGGCGCGGGCAAAGGCGCTGCAGCTTGGTGCGCAGGCGTGGCTCACCAAACCCGTCGCCGACGAAGCGCTGCTCGAACAGCTGAAATCGGCGATCGGGACGGATGACTGGCCGGCCGAGCCGGGACATTGAATCCAAATTCGCCCGACGCGTCGCCCCCGACGCCAAAGGAGCCGCTCCAGGTGGCGAGCCGGAGTTCTGAGCCGGACATTGCAGATTTCGCGTCCGAAAGCGTGATCATCTATGACGTCGAAGGCGCGGTCCATTACTGGAACCCGGCGTCGGAAGCGTTGTACGGCTGGCCTTCGCTCACCATGGTCGGCCGCGGTATCGGCCATTTGTCGACGCGCAGCGAGAATGAGCGCGAACATTGGCGCCTGCTGTTGCAGGAGGGGACCTGGCAGGGGGTCGTCAGCCGGCGCACGCCGTCCGGCATCCACATCGCCGTCGATATTCGCCAATATGTCCGCTTCGCGCAGGACGGGACCCCGCGCGATGTCATCGAATATGGTCGCCAGTCGCTGAACGACAACGTGGTCGAAGGCGCCGGCTGGCATATCCCCGACCGGCTGATGGCCGCGAGCTGGGAAATCGACCTGTCCAGCGCGGGAGCGCTTGTCGCCGAGATTGGCCGGCTCCGGAACGAAGCGAGCGCCAATGACGAAAAACAGCTGCACGCCCGCTATGTCGAAATGGTCGAGGTGGCGCGCATCGTCAATGTCAACGAGCGGACGATGCGCCTGGTCGGGGGCAATCGCGGGCGCGACCTGATGATCGGGCAGCCCGTCGCAGGCTTCTGGCCGCTCGACAGCCGTATGGCTGCCGGCGAATTGTTTGCCGACGCGATGCTGGGCGGGGCCGAAGGCGCGACCTACCGACGGCAGATGCCATCGGACGGGATATTGCGCGACCCGCTGGTAACGGTGTGGCGTGCGGAAAAGCCGGGCCGCCTTTATGTTGCGGTTAACGGGACGGTCGATGACGACCGCTCTTATCTCTATCTGCGCGCGAGCGAAGCGCGTTACCGTAAGCTCGTCCATCATATGCCGATTGCGCTCTGGCAGGTTGATGCGAGCCATATGGGCCGAATATATAATGATATCCGGGCAAGCGGCGTCACCGACTTTAGCGCGTATCTCGACGAGCACCCCGAACTGGTCGACCTCGCCGCGACGACGGTGCAAGTCACCGACGTCAATCGCGCCGCGGTACAAATGTTCGGCGGCAACGGCGCGCTCGATCTGATGCGGCCGGTTGGATATTTGTTCACGGTCGCGCGCCAATCGCTCTGCAATGTGATGATCGGCCGTTTTGGCGGCCAGGAAAGCCATCATGAAGTGACGAAGATCCAGACCTTCGATGGTCGGATACGCGACGTTCGTATGTCGGTGACCTACCCCAAGCTTGTCGCCGAACTCGACGTCACGATCTTCAGTTTCGAAGATGTCACCGAGCATATGAGCATCGAGGCGGAGTTGCGCCAGTTGCAGGCCGATTTTACCCACGCGGCGCGTATATCGACCTTGGGCGAGCTGACATCCTCGATCGCGCACGAGGTCAATCAGCCGCTTGCGGCGATCGTCACCAATGCCGAAACGAGCCTGCGCTGGCTGTCGCGCCCCGATCCCAATGTGGAGAAGGTCAAGGAACTCACCACACGTGTTGCCGCGAGCGCGCGGCGCGCCAGCGACATCGTGCAGCGCATCCGCGGCATGGCGGCGAAGCGCCAGCCCGAACATGTGTCGCTCGACCTGAACGACGTCGCGCAAGAGGCGTTGCTGTTCGTTCGCCACGAAGTCGAATCGCGCTCGATCCGCGTCGCGACCGAGCTGGCTCGGGATCTTCCGGCGATCGCTGGCGATCGCATCCAGCTGCAACAGGTCATCGTGAACCTGCTGATCAATGCGGTTCAGGCGGTCGAAGAGCGTGGTGCGGGCGATCGCCGGATCAGCCTCGTCACCAGCGGCGAAGACGGACAGTTGACGTTGACGCTTCGCGACACCGGGCCGGGCATCCCCGACGACGATATCGATCGGATATTCCACGGCTTCTTTACCACCAAGGAAAGCGGGATGGGGATCGGACTGGCGATCTGCCAGTCGATCATCGCCGAACATGGCGGATCACTGGCGGCCTCCAATCGCCCCGATGGCGGAGCGGAGTTCCGTTTTACCATTCCTGCCGGGGCCGCCTGACGCGTTTTGCCGGGCGAACCGCCGGGTCCCGATCCGGGTTCGCAGACCGCAGGCACCATCCCGTACGCCGCCTTCGACGGGCCCCGGATAGCGAACACGTCGGGGTAGCCTATGCTTTGGTCGCTAGCGCCCGATCCCGATGCTGCACCGGCCAGATACCTTGGTCAGATAGGCGGGGCCGCGCTCCTTGGGCATCCTCATGCCGGTAAAATAGCAATCGAGGAGACGTTCATGTACCGTTCGATCCGTGCCGCAGCACTCGCCACGTTGTTGATGTCCGGCGCCATTCCCGCCAAGGCGGCCGAGGAAACGGGCAAGCCCACCGTGATCCTGGTTCACGGCGCCTTTGCCGATTCGTCGGGTTGGGGCGGTGTGATCGCGCAGCTCGAGAAAGACGGCTATCCGGTCATCGCAGCGGCCAATCCGCTACGCAGTGTGGCGGGCGATGCCGAAAGCGTCGCGTCAGTCATCCGATCGATCCCGGGCCGCGTGATCCTCGTCGGCCACAGCTATGGCGGCATCGTCATCACCGAGGCGGCAAAGGGTAATCCCAATGTGAAGGCGCTCGTCTATGTTGCCGGCTTCCTGCCCGAAACGGGCGAATCGGCGCTGGCGCTGTCGGCGAAATTCCCCGGTAGCACGCTCGGCGACGCGCTCGCGCCGGTCAGCCTGCCGGACGGAGGCACCGATCTACATATCCAGCCCGCCAAGTTCCACGCGCAGTTCGCCGCCGACGTACCCGAAGCGCAGGCGACGCTGATGGCGGCTACCCAGCGCCCCGTCACCCAGGCCGCGCTGACCGACGCGGCGGGCGCGGCGACGTGGAAGACCCTGCCGACCTATGTCATCTATGGCGCCGACGACCGGAATATTCCCGTCGCGACGATGAAGTTTATGGCCGACCGGGCCCATGCCCGCAAAACCGTAGGGATCGAACATGGCTCGCACGCGCTGATGGTGTCGCATCCGGCCGAGGTCTCGTCGCTGATCGAGGAAGCTGCGGCCGAATAATCGCCGATATCAGGCTATCCTCCTGAAGATATCACGACCGCGCCGGCTTTCCTCCGGCGCGGTCAATCGCATCTTTCGTGCGGGCTACCGCTCTCGTTCTTGTCAATTAATTTAGTTGAATTACCTTGCGCGTTCCCGGGACGTATTCCGAGTCGACCGATCCGACCTGTTTCCGACCGAAAGGACCGCTTATGGCTACACAGCTTTCGACCCCCGACCTGTTCGATGCGGCACGGTCGCTCGGCGTTTCGATCTCGCCCGCGACCCGGACGATCGGGGCTGAGATAAGCGGCCTCGATCTCGACCGCCCGCTTTCGTCCGAAGAGGCCGATTTGCTCCGCGC
>JAFAED010000149.1 GCA_023424275.1 Pseudomonadota bacterium
GATACCGAGATCGTCATTGCCGAAGGCAATGTGCAGATGAATCGCGAAGCCATCGAAATGCGTTCCGACAAGGTGACGTGGAACCGGAAGACGGGACAGGTTTTCGCCGAGGGCAATGTCGTCATCAAGAATCCCGAGGGCGATACCGCCTATGGCGACAAGATCGAGCTGACCGACAGCCTGCGCGATGGCGTCGTCGAAAACCTGCTCGTCGTGCTCGATAACGGATCGCGGCTCGCGGCGATCAGGGGCACACGCTTCGACAATGGCAATATCGAGCTGGAGAACGCCGCCTATACGCCCTGCCCCGTCGAGGATGACGCGGGCTGCCCCAAGAATCCGAGCTGGCAGATCCGCGCCGTTCGCGTGATGTACGACCGGGCGAAAAACAAGATCAAATATAAGGGCGCGCGCGTCGAAATCTTCGGCCTGCCGCTGATCCCCCTGCCCGGGCTCAGCCATCCGGCGAACAGCGAAGCGGGAAGCGGGATCCTCGTCCCCGAAATCCGCCTGGACCGCAGCAACGGCTTCGAAATCGCCGTGCCCTATTATCTGCGTCTCGCGCCCGACCGCGACATCACGATCACGCCGCATATCTACACCAGCGCGGCGCCGATGCTGGAAGGCGAGTTCCGCGCGCTCACCGATATCGGGTCGTTCCGCATCAACGGCTATGCGACTTATGGCTCGCTGGTCCCGCTGACCGGCGACGATCCCGACAGCGAGAAGCGCTTTCGCGGCTATCTGGAAAGCGCAGGCAAGTTCCAGTTCGATCCGCGCTGGAGCCTGACCTATTCGGGCCGCATCGCAACCGACCGCACCTTCATGCGCCGGTACGACATCAGCCGCGACGACCGGCTGCGTTCGACGTTCGAGCTCGAACGGATCGGCGGCAATTCCTATCTGTCGATCGCGGGCTGGGCGACGCAGACGCTGCGCCGCAACGACGAACAGGGACAGCAGCCAATCGCGTTGCCGATCATCGATTATCGCCAGCGGTTCGACGACCCGGTGCTCGGCGGGCAGTTCGAGCTGCAGCTCAACACGCTCGCGATCGGCCGCACCTCGGGCCAGGACACGCAGCGCGCCTTTGCCGGCGCCCGCTGGGACCTGCGTGGGCTGACCGGGCTGGGCCAGGAAGTCACGCTGACCGCGTTGGTCCGCGGCGACGTCTATCACAGCGACGAGAATTTGCTGACGGCCATTCCGGGATATCGCGGCAAGTCGGGCTGGCAGGCGCGCGGCATCGCTGCCGTGGCGGCCGACATGCGCTGGCCCTTCGTCGGTGAATTTCTGGGCGGCACGCAGACGCTGACCCCGCGCGTCCAGATCGTCGCGACGCCGCCGATCAAGAATCTGGACATTCCGAACGAAGATTCGCGCGCCTTCGACCTTGAAGACAGCAATTTGTTCGCGATCAACCGCTTCAACGGCCACGACCGGTTCGAGGACGGCGCGCGCATCACCTATGGCGTCGAATGGAATTTCAGCCGCCCGGGCTTCAACATCAGCAGCGTCGTCGGCCAAAGCTATCGCCTGTCGGACAAGCCCAGCCTGTTCCCCGACGGCACCGGGCTGACCGACCGCACCTCGGACATCGTCGGGCGGACGACGATTGCCTATCGCGATTTCCTGCGCTTGACGCACCGTTATCGGCTCGACAAGGATAATCTCGCGATCCGCCGCAACGAATTCGACGCGACGATCGGCGGCCGCTCGACCTATGCCGTGCTCGGCTATTCGCGGCTCAATCGCGATATATTGCTGCTCGGCGAGGATTTGCAGGATCGCGAGGAAGCGCGCGTCGGCGGCCGCGTCGCGGTCGCCAAAAGCTGGTCGGTCTTCGGCTCGGCGATCGTCGACCTGACCAAGCGCGCCGACGATCCGCTGAGTAATGCCGACGGGTTCGAGCCCATTCGCCACCGGCTGGGCGTCGCCTATGACGATGAATGCCTGTCGATCGCGCTGACCTGGCGCCGCGATTATGCCGACACCGGCGACGCCCGGCGCGGCAACAGCTTTTCCTTCCGCATCGCATTCCGCAACCTGGGATTCTGACGATCGGCGACCGAGGGCGCCGCGCTTTCGCTCAGCCTAGGTTCAGCGTCGGCGGGTTAGGAACGAGCATCAAATGGCTCCAATGGCGGATTGCGCTGGACCATCGGGCGTCTCCGCTGATACGGAGCGTGCCGGTAATTCTCGAATAGGGTAGCGATGACCAAATTTTCGACCATGATCGGCCTGATCGCCGTGGCAGCCGGCATCACGCCGGTGCTGGCCCAGACCGTCACCGACAGCGACGTGCCGACGACCAGCCTCAGCATTCCGGGCAATGTCCAGATTTTCGGCGATGCCAAAAGCAATGTCTATCGCCCCTCTGCCACGGTGAATGGCGAGATCATCACGGCGACCGATATCGAACAGCGCCTGGCGCTGATCCGCATCGCGAACAGCGATGCCGTGCTGCCGCCCGAAGAACTCCAGCGGCTGCGCAGCCAGGTCTTCAGCAACCTGATCGACGAAAAGCTTCAGATTCAGGAAGCCAAGGCGGCCGACATCGCAATCGACGAAAATGTCGTCAACGACCAGTTCGCGCGGCTTGCGGCGCGTTTCAAACAGACGCCCGACCAGTTTTCGACCTATCTTGCGTCCAAGGGTTCGTCGGCGGCCGCCGTCAAGCAGCAGATCCGCGGCGAATTCGCCTGGGACCGCCTGCTGTCGCGCAACATCCAGTCGACGACCAACGTGTCGACCGACGAAGTGCAGGCCGTCGAAAAGCGGCTGAACGATGCCAAGGGCCAGGATGAATTCCATCTGGGCGAAATCTATCTGTCGGCGACCCCCGAAAATGTCCCCGCGGTGATGGAAAACGCGCAGAAGATCATTCAGGCGCTCCAGGCCGGCGGCAGCTTTGCCGCCTATGCCCGCCAGTTTTCGGAAGCATCGACCGCCAGTGTCGGCGGCGACCTTGGCTGGGTACGCCCCGCGCTGCTGCCGCAGTCGATGGCCGATGCCGCAACGCAAATGCAGCCGGGCCAGCTCGTCGGCCCGGTCGAGGTTCCCGGCGGTATTTCGATCATGCTGATGATCGACCGCCGCCAGGTATTGACTGCCGATCCGCGCGACGCGATCCTCAGCCTGAAACAGCTCTCGCTCGATTTCCCGGCGGGAACGTCGCAAGCGAAAGCGTCCGAACTGGCCGGCCAATTTGCCGAAGCGACGCGTGCCATTGCCGGTTGCGGCGCCGCCGACGACGTCGCCAAGCAATTGGGCGCGTCCGTCGTCTCGCGCGACAATATCGAAATGCGCGCGCTGCCCGCGCCGTTGCAGACGACCTTGATCAATCTGCAAGTCGGGCAAACGACGCAGCCGTTCGGGGCAGCGAACGAAGGCGTCAGCGTTCTGGTGCTGTGCGGACGCGACTTGCCGCAGACCGCGACATCCGCGAACAGCGAGCAGATCGAACAGCGTTTGCTGGAAGAAAAGGTCAACAAGCGGGCCCAGCGCTATCTGCGCGACCTGCGCCGGGATGCCGTGATCGAATATAGCTGATGTCCGATTACAGCAATCGACGTCCGATCGCGGTCACCATGGGTGATCCGGCCGGCGTCGGCCCCGAGGTGACGGCGCGGGCATGGGCCGTGCGCCGGGAAAACCATCTGCCGCCGTTCGTCGCCATCGGCGATATCGCATCGATCGCCGCCGTCTGGGATGGCCCGGTCGCGCGTATCGGCGATATGGACGATGTGGTCACCGCCTTCGACGACGCCCTGCCCGTCTGGCACCTTGAGGACAGCGGCCCCCTGACGCCCGGCGTGCCGACCCCGGCCGGCGCCACCTGCGCACTCCATGCG
>JAFAED010000062.1 GCA_023424275.1 Pseudomonadota bacterium
AGCGACAGCCGGCCGGCATTGCCGATCGGCTGCAGGAAGAAATCGGACAGACGGTCGAGATAGAGGTTCCAGCTGATACCGGCGACCCACGACATCGGCATCACCGCCGCGAACAGGAAGGTCAGCGCCGCGGCGCCAATCACCGCCGGCATCGCAGGCCGGAGCACACGCAGCAGCGCGCGCCCGATAGCCTTGCCCGAATTTTCGCTGCTCTCGTCCATATCGTCCAAATCCGTGCGGCCCGTCGGGCCCTTCTTTCATCGATCGCCGGCGACCGTCAGGCGGTGGCGCGCAACAATCGCTGGTAAACCGGCTCGTAACGTAAAATGTTTGATGACCAGTTACGATGGTTTTCGACAAAAATACGGGCTGTCCGCCGTCGTTCGGACCAGATCGCCCGATTTTCGAGCAGCCTGGCAAGCGCGTCGGCGATCGCGGCGGGATCGTCGGGCGCGAACAGCGTGCCCGTTTCGCCATCCTCGATCAGTTCGCGATGCCCGCCGACGTCGGACGCGGCGACGAGCTTGCCCTGCGCCATCGCTTCCAGCGGTTTCAAAGGCGTGACGAGATCGGTCAGCCGCATCTTCTTGCGCGGATAGGCGAGGATGTCGATCAGCGAATAATAGCGCTCGACCTGCTGATGCGGGACGCGGCCGACAAAATGGATATTGGCCGCTGCCGGCGACCCCGCCGCCTGCGCCTTCAGCGCCGCCTCCATCGGCCCGCCGCCGACGAGCAGCAGGCGCGCCTTCGGCTGCGCGGCGACCAGCGCAGGCATCGCCGCGATCAGGTCGTCGATCCCCTCATAGTCGTAAAAGCTGCCGATATAGCCGATCACTGCGTCGTCCGCGGCAAGGCCCAGCGTCTCGGCGAGCGCGTCGTCGCGCGGCGGCGGATCGCCGAACAGGTCGAGGTCGACGCCGTTCGGCGACACGGTGATTTTTTCCGCGTCGATCCCGCGCGCGATCAGGTCGCCGCGCAACCCCTCGCAGATTACCGCCACGGCATCGGCCGATTTCACGGCATGCGTTTCGAGCTGTTTGGTCAGCCAGTAACGCAGGCTGCCCTCGCGCCCGGTGCCGTTGCCAACCGACGCATCCTCCCAAAAGGCGCGAATTTCATAGATTACCGGAATGCCGAGCTTCTTGCCCACGCGCAGCGCCGCGAGCCCGTCGAGCACCGGCGAATGCGCGTGCAGCACGTCGGGCTTCCATAGCTTCGCCAGCGCCTCGACACGCTTTGCCAGCGCACCGATCTCGCGCCACTCGCGGATCGGCGCGCGCGCGGGCGCGATCGGCGGGGTGCGATAAAAGGTCAGCCCGTCGACGGTTTCGCCGTCGGGGCCCGGCTCGGGATGCCGCACGCCGGTAACGCCCGCGACCTCCCACCCCTTCGCGACCTGCGCCTTCATCAGCGCGCGGGTGCGAAAGGTGTAGCCGCTGTGCGCGGGCAGGCTATGATCGAGGACGTGCAATATTCGGGTCATTATGCTGGTCTTTCGCAGACAAGGCTTAACGCGGCGTCAACCCCGATAGCGTAGGCAACACCTTATATGGTTGACAATTTTTCCATTGGCCTGACGCACGTCCTGATGGCGATCGCGTTATGGCGCCTGCTCTATCGCGACGATCTCGACCGCGAGGTCAGCCCGCGCATGCTATGGCAGCAGCGCCGCGATGCCGAGCGCGCCGAACAGGATGCCCGCCCCGATGCGTGACATCGCGTTCGTCGCCTTTCTCTTCGCCTTCATCGGGGTCGGCTTTCGCAAGCCGTTCCTGTTCGTGCTGTGCTTTTGCTACATCGACATCGTCGCGCCGCAACGCCTCAGCTATTTCCTGATCAACTCGATCCCGATCTCGCTGATCGTTTTCGGGCTTGCGATCGTCGGCTGGCTCGCGGTCGACGACAAGCGCGACACACGATGGTCGGGGCGCCAGTTCTTGCTCCTCGCCCTGCTCTTCTATTGCTGGATGACGACGATCCAGGCCGATTTTCCGGTCGAAGCGGCGGACAAATGGAGCTGGGTGTGGAAGGCGCTCGTCTGGGCGATCTTCCTGCCGCTGACCCTGCGGACAAAGCTGCGCATCGAATCGCTGGTGCTCATCATGCTGCTCTCGGCGGCGTCGATCGCGATCGCGGGCGGGATCAAGACCGCAGCGGGCGGCGGCGGCTATGGCACGCTGCAACTGCTGCTCAACGAGAATTTCGGGCTTTACGAAGGGTCGATCATGTCGGCGGTGGGGGTTTCGATCATCCCGCTGATCCTGTGGTATCGCAAGCATGGCACGATCTTCCCGCCCGACTGGCGCGTGTCGCTTTTCTGTTTCGCGCTGGTCTTTGCCTGCGCGCTGCTGCCGATCGGGACGCAGGCGCGCACGGGGCTGGTGTGCATCGTCGTGCTCGCGGTCCTGTCGCTCCGCGCGGTCAAGCATCGCTTCCTCTATATCGCCAGCGCCAGCCTGCTCGCGGTCGCAGCGATCCCGTTCCTGCCGCAAAGCTTTACCGAACGCATGGAAACGATCCGCGATCATAAATCCGACCAGTCGGCCTCAACCCGCGTCGCGGTGTGGGCGTGGACATGGGAATATGCGAAGGAAAATCCGTTCGGCGGCGGTTTCGAAGCCTATATCCAGAACCATGTCCGCGTCGAAAAGGCGGCGAGCGCCTATGACCCCAAAGCGCCGCAGAACGCCGAGGCGACGGTTTATGAGGAACATTCGCGCGCCTATCATTCGAGCTATTTCGAAATGCTCGGCGAACAGGGTTATCCGGGCCTCGCGATGTGGCTGCTCCTGCACCTCTCGGGGCTCATCCAGATGGAACGGCTGCGGCATCGCTACCTCAAGACACGGCGCGCCGAGGAACAGTGGATCGCGCCACTCGCGACCGCGCTCCAGAACGGCCATGTCACCTATCTGATCGGATCGCTGTTCGTCGACATCGCGTTCCAGCCGTTCATCTATATGATGCTCGCGCTGCAGATGGGGCTTTCGACCTATGTCCGGCGCCGCGAACGCGAGGCGGGATGGCGTCCGCTGACCGCGCGGCCGGCGCAGGTTCCGGCGCGCCACCCGACACCCAACCCGGGCTGAGACGGAACCATCACGGCCCCCGGGGCGCTATGGACGCATGCCCGCGCCCCGCCTTGTCCATGTCGATGACAGCCTGCCCGGCATCAGCCGCAAGCGTTCGGGTATCGGCTGGCTTTATCGCGACGCCAAGGGAAAGATCATCCGAGAGCGCGACGAAATCGACCGGCTCAATGCGATCGCGCTGCCCCCGGCCTATGAGGACGCATGGTTCTGTCCTGCGCCGAACGGTCATATCCTTGCGACCGGGTACGACGCGCGCGGGCGCAAGCAATATCGCTATCACCCCGATTTCCGCATGGCGCGCGACGCCGACAAATATGATCGCTGCGCCGCCTTCGGCCATGCGCTGCCCTTGCTGCGCGCGCGCCTCGCCGACGACCTGAACCGTCGCACGCTCTGCTCCGAACGTGTCGTCGCGGCGGTGGTGCGCCTGCTCGACCTTGCCGCGCTCCGGATCGGCAATGAGCAATATGTCGCGGCCAACAACAGCTTCGGCGCGACGACGCTGCGTCAGCGCCACGCCAAATTGTCGGGCCGGACGCTGCGCCTCAACTATGTTGCAAAGGGCGGCGCGAAGCGCGAGGTGACGATCAGCGACCGCAGCCTGACGACGCTCGTCCGCCGGCTTCAGGACCTGCCCGGCCAGAAGCTCTTCCAATATGACGATGGCGACGGCATCTGCGCTGTCGCCTCCGACGATGTGAATGCCTATATCCGCGAAGCGATGGGCAATGAATTCAGCGCCAAGCATTTCCGGACATGGACTGCAAGCGTCGAATCCTTTGCTTTCCTTTACGATGCGCCCGAACCGCCGACGCTGAAGGCGATGCTCGAACATGTCGCCGATCGCCTCGGCAACACGCCTGCGATCGCGCGCAAGGCCTATGTCCATCCCGCGATGCTCGCCGCGGCGCAGGCGCGCGAAGACTTTGCCGCGACCGCCGGCAAGCTTCCCCGCGCGACGCGCTATCTTTCGCGTTACGAACGCGGATTTTTGACCTATCTGGAGCAGGCACCCGCGGCCGCGGTGCTGCTTCAATCCGCCTGATCCGACGCACAAAGGACCCCCAAAGGACCCTATGACTTTCTCCCTGCTCGCCGCCGCGACCACCGCCGCCTCCAAAGCCGCGCCCGCAAAGGCTGCCGCGACCAACCCGCTCGACGACCTCCAGCGCTATTGGGATCTCAGCATCGCGTGGGTGAACAGCCACTGGCTACAGATCGGCATCGCGATCGGCGCGGGGCTGCTCATCTATTTCGTCCTGTCGATGGTCCGCACCTTCGCGCTCAAGCATGCGCAGTCGGCCGAAGGCGAGATGACGTTGACCCACATCGCGGGGCGCGTGATCCACAAGACCAAGTCGACCGTGCTCGCGATCATCGCGATCCGCATGGTCGCGGGCTATGCGCAGCCGCCCGCGGTGATCATGCAGATCATCCAGTTCGTCTTTACCGTCGCGGTCGTGCTGCAGGTCGCGATCTGGGTGCGCGAGATCGTGCTCGGGCTGATCCAGCGCCGCGCCGCAGAGGGCAATAACGAGACGCTCAGCAACGCGATGGGCATCATCCGCCTGCTGATCAGCGTTGCGCTGTTCGCGATCGCGACGATCGTCATCCTCGACAATATGGGGGTCAATGTCACCGGCCTGATCGCCGGTCTCGGCATCGGCGGCATCGCGATCGGCCTCGCCGCGCAGGGCATATTCTCCGACCTCTTCGCGTCGCTGTCGATCATCTTCGACCGCCCGTTCCGCGTCGGCGAGACCATCAAATACGACACCAGCACCGCGACCGTCGAGCGCATCGGATTGAAGAGCACGCGGCTGCGTTCGGTCAACGGCGAGTTGCTCGTCATCTCGAACACCAACCTGCTCGCCAAGGAGATCACCAATTTCGCGCATCTCCACCGCCGCCGCGTCACCTTCACGATCGGCGTCATCTACCAGACCACGCCCGAAATGCTGCGCGACCTGCCCGCGCTGCTCGAGGAACAGGTGACCGCCGCAGGCCATGAATTCATCCGCTCGAGCTTCCTGACCTTCGGCCCGTCCAGCCTCGATTTCGAACTGCTGTTCGACGTCTTCACCGACCAATTCGAAGAGGTCGTCGCCGCGCGCACCGACGTCGGCATCCGGCTGTTCGAGGCGCTGGCAAAGGCGGGGTACGAGTTTGCCTATCCGACGCAGACGACCTTTACCGCAGCGCCCGACGGGACGATGATCCTGCCCTATGCCGAGTCTCCGAAGCCCAGGGCGGCGGCGGCGAAGGCGGCAAAGCCCGGCTGACGCTACGGCGCCGCGGCCGGGGGCCTTGGCTCTTGTGCAACGCGGCAAGAGAGGCCTAGAACGCGCCCCGAACCAGCTTTTGAGGGGATGACCATGGCTACCATCACGCCGCAGGAATTGCAGACCAAGGTCGGCGAACATCTCGGCACGTCCGATTGGGTGCTCGTCGATCAGGAGATGATCAACAAGTTCGCCGACGCGACCGGCGACCATCAATTCATCCATATCGATGAGGAAAAGGCCAAGCTGACGCCCTTCGGCGGCACCATCGCGCACGGCTTCCTCACCCTGTCGCTGATGCCGATGCTCGGCGCGAGCACCGACGGCCCGAAGGTCGGCGGCGTCAAGATGGGCGTCAACTACGGCTGCAACAAGGTCCGCTTCCTGTCGCCCGTCCGCTCGGGCAAGCGCGTCCGCAGCCATGTGAAGCTGCTCGAACTCGAAGAAAAGCGCCCGGGCCAGTGGCAGCAGACCAACGAAGTGACCGTCGAGATCGAGGGCGAGGAAAAGCCCGCCCTGATCGCCGAATGGATCAGCCAGTTCTTCGTCTAAAGCATAGCTTGGCCGGCTGACCTCCCCCGTTAAGATAACCGGAACCAACGAAAAGGACTCAAAACATGCGTGACGCAGTTATCGTCTCCACCGCCCGCACCCCGCTGACCAAGGCGGCGCGCGGCTCGTTCAACAACACCCTCGCCCCGACGCTGGGCGCGCATGCGGTCCGCGCCGCGGTCGAGCGCGCCGGCATCGAAGGCGGCGAGATCGACGACGTGCTGTTCGGCGCCGCGATGCAGCAGGGTTCGAAGACGATGAACGTCGCGCGCCTGATCGCGCTGCGCTCGGGCCTGCCCGTCACCGTCCCCGGCATGTCGATCGACCGCCAATGCTCGTCGGGCCTGATGACGATCGCG
>JAFAED010000068.1 GCA_023424275.1 Pseudomonadota bacterium
AAGGCATCAGGGCTTCGCTCGACGAACTCGCGCGGAGTCATCCCGAAGTCAGTGCCGATGAAAGGGTCGACTATCTGCTCGCCATTTCCTGCCCGGCGATCGTCGGCAAGGGCGATCTCCCGAACGACGCGAAGACCCGCCGGTTCGAGGAGGCTTCAGAGAGACTGGAAGCGGCAACTTCCGCCCCCTGATCTGCGTTGTTCAAGGGTCGGACGCAACGCGGACATTTTGTCGCAGGCACTGCGGACAAGCTGTCCGGATAGATCGAGATGAAAGACGTAAGGAACTGAAATTCAGTATGTTTTAAGTTGGCACATCAATTGCTGCTAACACTGGGACAAAACGTCGAGGAACGGGAAAGCCTTCGCGGATCATCGGGAGCGGGTGTGTAGGGAACCCCGAAACGCCGTGACCATGTGCAGGCCCGATATTGCGAAGTCGAGGGGCGCTCGGCCGATCCGCCCGCGCCATGATGTCTGGTCTTGGAGGATAGAAGCCATGAAATTTCGTCCATTGCATGATCGCGTGCTCGTCCGCCGGGTCGAGGCGGAGGAGAAAACGGCTGGCGGGATCATCATCCCCGATACCGCCAAGGAAAAGCCGCAGGAGGGCGAGGTGATCGCCGCCGGAGAAGGCCTCCGAAACGAAGCCGGCAAGCTGACCCCGCTCGACGTCAAGGCCGGCGATCGCATCCTGTTCGGCAAATGGTCGGGCACCGAAGTCAAGGTCGACGGCGAAGAGCTGCTGATCATGAAGGAATCGGACATCCTCGGCGTCATCGCCTGAGCGATTTCATCCCATCACGAGTAAAGTTACGCGGTTTTCCGCGATTTTTTGAAGGAAGCAATCATGGCTGCCAAGGACGTTAAATTTTCGCGCGACGCGCGCGAGCGCATCCTGAAGGGCGTCGACATTCTCGCCGACGCCGTCAAGGTCACGCTGGGCCCCAAGGGCCGCAACGTCGTGATCGACAAGAGCTTTGGCGCGCCCCGCATCACCAAGGACGGTGTGTCGGTCGCGAAGGAAATCGAACTCAAGGACAAGTTCGAAAACATGGGCGCGCAGATGCTGCGCGAAGTCGCCTCGAAGGCGAACGACAAGGCCGGTGACGGCACCACCACCGCGACCGTCCTCGCCCAGGCGATCGTGCGCGAAGGCATGAAGTCGGTTGCCGCCGGCATGAACCCGATGGACCTGAAGCGTGGCATCGATCTCGCGGTCGGCAAGGTCGTCGCTGACCTCGCCGCACGTTCGACCCCGGTCGCCGGCACCTCGGAAATCGCCCAGGTCGGCATCATCTCGGCCAACGGCGACACCGAAGTCGGCGAGAAGATCGCCGAAGCGATGGAAAAGGTCGGCAAGGAAGGCGTGATCACCGTCGAAGAAGCCAAGGGTCTCGAGTTCGAACTCGACGTCGTCGAAGGCATGCAGTTCGACCGCGGCTATCTGTCGCCCTACTTCATCACCAACCCGGAAAAGATGATCGTCGAACTCGCCGATCCGTACATCCTGATCTTCGAAAAGAAGCTGTCGAACCTCCAGTCGATGCTTCCGATCCTCGAAGCGGTTGTGCAGTCGGGCCGTCCGCTGCTGATCATCGCAGAAGATATCGAAGGCGAAGCGCTCGCGACCCTCGTCGTGAACCGCCTGCGCGGCGGCCTCAAGGTTGCAGCCGTCAAGGCACCGGGCTTCGGCGATCGCCGCAAGGCGATGCTGCAGGACATCGCGATCCTGACCGCCGGCGAAATGATCAGCGAAGACCTGGGCATCAAGCTTGAGTCGGTCACGCTGAACATGCTCGGCCAGGCGAAGCGCGTCACGATCGACAAGGACAACACCACCATCGTCGACGGTGCGGGTGAAGCCGAAGCGATCAAGGGCCGCGTCGAACAGATCCGCGCGCAGATCGAAACCACGACCAGCGACTATGACCGTGAAAAGCTGCAGGAACGTCTGGCGAAGCTCGCCGGCGGTGTTGCCGTGATCAAGGTCGGCGGCGCGACCGAAGTCGAGGTGAAGGAACGCAAGGACCGCGTCGACGACGCGCTGCACGCGACCCGCGCTGCGGTCGAAGAAGGCATCGTCCCCGGCGGCGGTACGGCTCTGCTGTACGCAACCAAGGCTCTCGACGGCCTGAAGGGTTCGAACGACGACCAGACCCGCGGTATCGACATCGTCCGCAAGGCGATCGAAGCGCCGCTGCGCCAGATCGCGGCCAATGCCGGCCACGACGGTGCGGTTGTCGCCGGCAACCTGCTGCGCGAAAACAACCAGGATCAGGGCTTCAACGCCGCGACCGACACCTATGAGAACCTGAAGGCCTCGGGCGTCATCGACCCGACCAAGGTCGTGCGCACCGCGCTTCAGGACGCTGCGTCGGTCTCGGGCCTGCTGATCACCACCGAAGCCGCTGTCAGCGAGCTGCCGGAAGACAAGCCGGCAATGCCGATGGGCGGCGGCGGCATGGGCGGCATGGGCGGCATGGACTTCTAAGTCCAAACCGTTCGGCGCTCAGCCAACAGGAAACGGGGCCGGGGGAGCAATCCTCCGGCCCTTTTTCTTTGCACTTCGCCCTCTTCGTCACCCCGGACTTGATCCGGGGTCCATTGCTGCGGCGTGGTCATGGATGCCGGATCAAGTCCGGCATGACGAAGGAGGGGGATGATGACAGGCGACGCGGGACATTGCCAGTTCGGGCGATGCGGCATAGCTAGGGCAGCGATGATGTTCTTTCTCGCCTTCGCGCTGCTCACCGACCCCGCAGTCGCCACGCCTCCGCCGGTCGAGCGCTGCGGTTACCGGATCGTCGAGACATTCCCGCACGACACATCCTCCTTCACCCAGGGTCTGTTCTGGCACGAGGGGCATCTCTACGAATCCACGGGCCAATACGGCCAGTCGCGCGTCGCGCGGCTCGACCTCAAGACCGGCAAGGCGCTGGCCCAATCGAAACTTCCGGCGGACCAGTTCGGTGAGGGTATCACGCGCTGGGGCGACCAGATCATCGGCGTGACCTGGCAGGGCGGGGTCGGCAACCGCTGGTCGATCGGGAAGCTGAAACCCGTCGGCACCTTCAAATATGAAGGCGAAGGCTGGGGCGTCACGATGGTCGGGGACAGCCTCGTCCTGAGCGACGGGACGACGGCGCTGCGCTTTTTCGATCCCGCGACGATGCAGGAGCAGAAGCGCATCACGGTGCGCTTCGCCGGTCGGCCGATCGCCATGCTCAACGAGCTCGAAACGATCGACGGGCAGATCTGGGCGAATGTCTGGATGACCGATTTCATCGTTCGCATCGACCCTGCCACCGGAAACGTCGTCTCGCTCGTCGACCTCACGACGCTCAAGGCCGATGCGGGCGCGACCGATACCGACAGCGTGCTCAACGGCATCGCCTGGGACGCGAAAAAGAAGCGCCTGTTCGTCACGGGGAAGAACTGGCCGAAGCTTTACGAGATCGCGCTTGCCGACTGCCGCTAGGCTCTGAGCGCCGCCTCCATTCGCGCCGCCGCGGCGTCATAGACGCGCGTTTTCAGCCCGGTCGTCACGGCTTCCGGGGCGCGGTCGGGATGGCCGCCGGCGAAGGGCGGGGCGGGGTCATATTCGATCGCGAGCTGGATCGCCTGTGCGACCGCGTCGCCCTTGATCCGCGCGATCAATGTCAGGGCGAAATCGAGCCCCGAGGTCACCCCGCCGCTGGTCAAGACATTCGTGTCCTCAACCACGCGGGCGTTTTCATGGCGCGCGCCGACCAGCGGCAGCAGATGCGTGTAGCCCCAATGGGTCGTCGCGCGCTTGTCCGCGAGCAGCCCGGCCCGACCGAGCAGGAAGGAGCCGGTGCACACGCTCGTCACCCACTGCGCGCCTGCGGCCTGCCGTGCGATGAAATCGATCGTTGGCCTGTCGTTCAGGGCGTCGGTCACGCCGTGACCGCCGGGAACGCACAGGATATCGGCTTGCGGTGCGCTCGCGAAATCATGCGTCGGGACGATCGCAAAGCCGCTGTCGGTGGCAATCGGGTCCAGATGGGCGGCGGCGCCGACCAGTCGTGCCCCCGGCATGCGCGAAAGCGCCTGCGCGGGCGCGGTGAAATCGAGTTGGGTGATGCCGGGAAAAAGCAGGAAGACGACGGTCGTGACGGATGGGTCGGTCATGGGATGGTCCTCGCGTGGCCGTGGATCACCCAGGCGCGCGGCTCGCATCGATCGGCGGATCGGCCTCGCTTCCCGATGGGACTCCATCTTCAGCGCCAGTCGCGAGGCCGGTTGGATTTAGCGCCGACCCGCGCGGCCGGAAAGACGCTATTTTCCGGTCTTCGCCGTATCGGCCGCCGGTTTGGCCTCGGGGACCTCTGCGATGCTGTCGCGGCTTTCGAGCATCTCGGCCGCGTCGTCGAGCGCCTTGGCCTCGCTGACGGTCACGCCGCCGGGTCCGGGTTCATTGTCGGTGCGGCTGCACCCCGCCGCAAACAGGGCCAATATGGCGGCCGCCGGCCACAGATTTCGCATCATTCGCTCCCATGAAAAAGGGCCCCATCCGTCTGGATGAGGCCCTTCGTAACAGCCCGAAGGCGTGCCGACCACTTACTGCTTGTCGTTGGCTTCGGCCTTCTTGGTTTCTTCGGCGATCTTGTCGCCAGCCTTGGCAGCGGCGTCGCCGGCGGCGTTGACGGTGCCTTCGACGGCGTTGCCGGCGTCCTGGGCAGCGGCAGCGGTCGCGTCGGCGGCTTCGCCAGCGGCGGCAGCGGTCGCATCGGCGGCGCCAGCGGCGGCATCGGCAGCGGCATCGCCGGCGGCGGCGGCGTCATCGGCGGCCGAGGTCGCGGCTTCCGAAGCGGCGTCCTGCGTCTTTTCCGAGCAGGCGGCGAGGCTGAAGGCCGCGGCGGCCATCGAAGCGATGATGATTTTGCGCATGGGTTTTCCTTTCGACTGCAATGGCGTTTAGCCATTGGATAGGAGAATTAACGGGGGATCAGGGCCTTGGCAACCGCGCTGCTTGATATCCGTCCCGAACGAAAAAGGGGCCGCCGGCGACCCGGCGACCCCCCTTTTTCGGCTCGAAAGCCGGAAAGAAGCTTACTTCTTGGCTTCTTCCAGCGCGCCCTT
>JAFAED010000091.1 GCA_023424275.1 Pseudomonadota bacterium
GGTGAAGAGGATCGTCGCGAGATCATCGCCGGTGAGCACCGGCAAGACCGTCTCGGCGCCGCCACCCGCACTCGTGATCGGCGCGATGGCCTCGTCGATCGGCCTGGTGATATCGAGCGTGATGATCTTCGCGCCGTGACTGACGCCCGGTTCCTCGAGCCGCGCGGCCCGCTGGACGTCGGCGATGACCAGCTTCGCCTCCGCATCCTCGATCCCCGCTGCCAGCTCGCCGCCCTGCCACCAGCCGTTGAGCAAGGTCGCACAGCCGCCCGCGATCAGCACGCCGAGATAGGAGACGCACCAGGCGTTGGCGTTGCGCATCGCGATGCCGACACGGTCGCCGCGTTCGACGCCGTGCCCGTCGACAAGGGCAGCCGCGACCTTGCGCGCGGCAGCATAGACTTCTTTGAAGCTCAGCCGCTCGCCGCCCTCGACCAGAAAGGTTGCATCGCCATGCTGCGCACAAAAAAACGCGAGATAGTCGGCCAGATTCGTCGGCGCGTTGGTGATGAAGGGCAGTTGCTGGCCAAAGCGTTCGACGGTCCCGACCTGGATCGGTCCGCCCGGACCCGTGATCAGATTATAGGCGGCTTCCAGGCGCAAATCGAGCGCAGATGGCATCTTCTATCTCTCCTCTTGGTCTCGCTCGCCTAACCCCTTATGGGGAGGCCTCTCCTGGGGAAGGACAGCGCGACGATATGTTTCTTTTTGCAACCTTAGCCGAAGCAACGCAATATGTGAACTTCCACGATCTGATGGGCGAAAACTCGGAGATCGCGTTCAGCGTGTTCGGTTTGCCTATCCGCTGGTATGCGCTTGCCTATCTCGCCGGAATTTTCGTCGGCTACTGGTATCTCTTGAAGCTGATCGCGCAGCCCGGCGCGCCGATGGCGCGGCGCCATGCCGACGATATGATCTTTTATGCGATGCTTGGGATCATCCTTGGCGGCCGGCTCGGCTATGTGCTCTTCTACAATCTTGGAAATTACGTCCAGAAGCCGCTCGAAATCTTCAAATTGTGGGACGGCGGCATGTCGCTCCACGGCGGCGTCATCGGCGTGCTGATCGCGATCTGGTATGTGACGAAGAAGGAAAAGCTCAGTTTCCTGCGTTTCTGCGACTATGTCGCCTGCGTCGTCCCTTTCGGCCTTTTCTTCGGCCGCCTCGCCAATTTCGTGAATGGCGAGCTGTGGGGCCGCGCAACGACGGTGCCGTGGGCGATCATCTTTCCCGATAGCGGTACGATGGATCCGCGCCACCCGAGCCAGCTCTACGAAGCGGGCCTCGAAGGTGTCGTGATGATGGCGATCCTCGCCTTCTTCTTCTGGCGCACCGACGCACGCTACAAACCCGGCTTCCTGTTCGGCATGGCCGCGATCATTTATGGCCTCAGCCGCTTTGCGGTCGAGTTCGTCCGCGAACCCGACGTCCAACTCGGTACGCTGTCGTGGGGCCTGACGATGGGGCAGACACTCACTGTGCCGATGCTGATCGGCGGTATCTGGCTGGTCGCCACCGCGAAGGGCCGCCGCAAGCGGATCGAACCGGTCGCCGGACTCGACAGCGTTGCGTGACGGCCCACCGACCCCGGATGAATTGATAAGCGAAATCGCCGCAGCGCGGCCGACGACGATCGCCGATTACATGGCGGCCGCGAACGGCCATTATTATGCAACGCGTGATCCACTCGGCGCCGCGGGTGATTTCACCACCGCGCCCGAAATCAGCCAGATGTTCGGCGAGATGATCGGCATCTGGATCGCCGACCTCTGGTCCCGCGCGGGTAGCCTAGCGTTTCGCTATGTCGAACTCGGGCCCGGCCGCGGCACGCTTGCCGCCGACGCGCTGCGCACCATGGCGCGCTTCGGCTGCACGCCGCTGGGCGTCGATCTGGTCGAGACGAGCCCGACGTTGCGCGCGGCGCAGCTGACGCGCGTCCCCACTGCCGAGCATCATGATGAGGTCGACGCGCTGCCCGGCGATGCACCGCTGATCATCGTCGCGAACGAGTTTTTCGACGCGTTGCCGATCCATCAATATATCCGCACCATCGATGGCTGGCGCGAGCGTATGGTTGAGCGGTGCGGTGGCGTGCTGACGCCGGTCGCGGGCGCCGTCCCGGCCGACGATGCCATACCCGCTTCGCTGCGAAGCGAACCCGAAGGCACGATCGTCGAAACCACGCCCGTCTCGGCCGCGATCATTCAGCGCCTTGCCTTTCGGCTTGCGCGCCAAGGCGGCGCGATGCTCGCGGTCGACTATGGCTATGCCGGCCCCGCCGCGGGCGACACGTTGCAGGCGGTGAAGGCGCACCGCTTCGTCGATCCCTTCGCCGATCCCGGCGAAGTCGATCTGACAGCGCATGTCGATTTCACCGCGCTTGCCCACGCAGCGCAGAGCGCGGGCGTGGCTGCCACCTCGCTCGCGACGCAAGGCGAATGGCTACGAAGGCTCGGCATCGATGCACGGCTTCAGTCGCTCGCCGCTGGGGCGCCGGATCGCGCCGGGGAATTAAGGGGCCAGCGCGACCGCCTGGTCGAACCGCGCGAGATGGGCGATTTGTTCAAGGCGATGGCCTTTACCGCGCCGCGCTGGCCCACACCCGCAGGTTTCACAGGAGACGCCGCATGACCGCCATCCAGATGGCTCAGCCCGCCGATGCAGAGGCGATCGCCGCCTTTGCCAACGGGTCGTTCACCCACACATTCGGGCATATCTATGACCCCGCCGACCTTACGACTTTCCTCGCCGGCTGGAATCCGCCCGACCGCGTGCGCGCGCAGATCGCCAGCGACGATCATGACATTGCGATGGTACGCGATGGGAAGGGTGCGATCCTCGGCTATATCAAGATGGGCCCGGTCGATTTCGAGCTGCCCCCCGAGCAGCCGACCGAAGATGCCGTCGAGCTGCACCAGCTCTATGTCGCCGAAGCCGCCAAAGGCACGGGCGTCGCGGTCGCGCTGATGGAATGGGGCATCGCCTGGGCGCGCGAGCGGGCGTCGATCCTCTACCTCACCGTCTTTACCGAGAATGACCGCGCGCAGGCCTTTTACCGCCGCTACGGTTTCTACGATGTCGGCCGCAACGAATTCCGCGTCGGCAACCACATCGACGAAGACCGTTTCTTCAGGCTCGACCTGTGACCGCGCCCTTCGTCACCGCCGCGCCGCTGGACGGCGTTCCGCACGGATTTTTCGGCCGCCGCGGTGGGGTATCTGCGGGCGAGCTCGCCTCGCTCAACTGCGGCCTCGGTTCGGGCGACGATCCAGCGCTGATCGCCGAGAACCGCCAGCGCGTGGCCGACGCGGTGCTTCCGGGAGCAGCGCTGACCGGTCTCTATCAGATCCACGGCAATCGCTGCGTGATCGTCGACGGCGAAACCGACCTCGCCGCGCGGCCCGAGGCCGATGCGCTCGCGACGCGGACGCCCGGCATATTGCTCGGCATATTGACCGCCGATTGCGTCCCGCTGCTGTTCGCCGACCGCGAGGCCGGCGTCGTCGGCGCGGCGCATGCAGGGTGGAAGGGCGCGATCTCCGGCGTCACCGACGCGACGCTCGAGGCGATGGAAAGCCTGGGCGCAAGCCGCGCCAACATGACTGCCGCGATCGGGCCGTGCATCGGCCGCGCCTCCTACGAGGTCGACGACGGCTTTGTGCAGCGCTTCCTCACCGACGATCACTCGAACGAACGCTTCTTCGCCGCAGGTAAGCCCGGCCATGCGATGTTCGACATCGCCGCTTATGTCGCTGCGCGGCTCGCCGCCGCAGGCGTCACGCGAATTGCCATCGGCGGACAGGACACCTATGCCGAGGTCGAGGATTATTTCAGCTATCGCCGCGCGTGCCACAAAGGGGAAAATACCTATGGCCGCCAGCTATCGGTGATCGGACTGGCGGGAGGATAAGAGGCAAGATGACGCGAACGCGCTGGTTGGGATTGATTGGCGGGCTCGTCGTCTTTGCTATCATGCTCCTAGCTCCCGCGCCCGCGGGCATGGAGCCCACCGCGTGGCGCGTCGCGGCGCTGACCGTGCTGATGGCAATCTGGTGGATGACCGAGGCGCTGCCGCTGACCGTCACCGCGCTCCTGCCCTTCCTGACCGTACCCGCCTTTGGCGTCATGGACGCCAATGCGATCGCGAAGGAATATTATTCGCCGATCCTCTTCCTGATCCTCGGCGGCGCCTTCCTCGCGCTGGCGATCGAGCGCGTCGGCCTGCACCGAAGGCTGGCGCTCGCATTGCTCAAGCGCGCTTCACCGACCGCATCGGGCCTGCTCTTTGCCTTCATGGCGGCAACGGCGCTGCTCAGTATGTTCATCTCGAACACATCGACTGCGCTGATCATGATCCCGATCGCGCTCGCGGTCGTCCGTGCGGGCGGGGTGCAGGAGGGCGAGACCGAAGGGTTCGCCGGCGCGGTGATGATGGGAATCGCCTTTGCCGCGTCGCTCGGCGGGCTCGGTACGCTCGTCGGCAGCCCCACCAATGCCATTGCGGCCGGGCTCATCGAAAAGGCGCTCGACCTGCGCATCTCCTTCCTCGACTGGGCAATCTATGGCGTGCCGATCGTGCTGCTGTCCGTTCCGATCGCCATGTGGATACTCGCGCGCGTCCAGCGGCTTGCCGACCATCCCTTTGACGGAACGGCGGCTGCCACGGCGCTCGGCAATCAGGCGATCTGGTCGACCGCCGAAAGGCGCGTCGTTCCGATCTTCCTGCTCGTGCTCATCGCGTGGATCGCGCAGCCCTGGCTCGAGCCGATGTTGCCGAAGGGTGCGCTGACCGACGGCACGATCGCGGTTGCCGGCAGCTTGCTGCTCTTCATCCTGCCCGACGGCACCGGTCGCCCGCTGCTGCTCTGGAAAGAGGCCGACCGCGCACCATGGGGCGTCATCATGATGTTCGGCGGCGGACTCGCGCTGGCCGCCGCGATCACCGCAAGCGGACTGGCCGCATGGCTCGGTGCGGTGCTGGCGCCGCTCGGCAGCGTGCCGACGATCCTGCTCGCGGCAACCATCGTCGCGCTCACCATCCTGATCACCGAATTTGCCAGCAATGTCGCGACCGCGAGCGGCATCATGCCCGTTCTCGCGGCGCTGATCGCTGCCACGGGCGTCGATCCGATCCTGCTCGCGCTACCCGTCGCGATGGCGGCAAGCTGGGGCTTCATGCTGCCGTCGGGGACCGGCCCCAACGCGCTTGCCTGGGCGACCGGCCATATCGCGCTTCCGCGCATATTGAAGGCGGGGCTCGGGCTCGACATCATCGGTGTCCCGCTGCTGATCGGGGTGATCTGGGCCATCGCCATGATCGGATGACCCGCGCAATATAGTTTCAAACGAAACTTGGCGCGCTATAAGGGCCGCAACACTCAAGGAGCATCCCCCATGGCCATGCGCGGCAAACCCAAGACGAACACAAAGAAAATCGGCGATCGCGACCTAAACCCCGCCACGCTGATGATGGGACTCGGCTATGACCCCATGCTCTCCGAAGGCTCGCTAAAGCCGCCGATCTTCCTGACCTCGACCTTCGCCTTCGAAAGCGCCGCAGCGGGCAAGCGCTTCTTTGAACATATTACCGGCAAGCGCGAAGGGCCGGCCGACGGTCTTGTCTATTCGCGCTTCAACGGCCCGAACCAGGAAATCCTCGAAGACCGCCTCGCGGTCTGGGACGACGCCGACGACAGTCTCGTCTTCTCCAGCGGCATGTCGGCGATCGCAACCTTGCTCCTCGCGCTCGTCGGCCAGAATGACGTCATCGTCCATTCGGGCCCGCTCTACGCCGCGACCGAAACCTTGATCGCACGCATCCTGTCGCGCTTCGGGGTCAGCTTCCTCGACTTCCCTGCCGGCGCGACGCGCGCGGAAATCGACGATATTCTCGCCCGCGCGCAGACGCTCGCCACGGAAAAGGGCGGCAAGGTCGCGCTCGTATATCTCGAGAGCCCGGCGAACCCGACCAACGCGCTCGTCGATGTCGAGGCGGTGCGCGCCGCGCGCGATGCCGCCTTCCCGGGCGAACAGAAGCCCGCGATCGCGATCGACAACACCTTCCTCGGCCCGCTGTGGCAGAAACCGATCAGGCAGGGCGCCGAACTCGTCGTCTACAGCCTCACCAAATATGCCGGCGGCCATTCGGACCTCGTCGCGGGCGGCGTGTCGGGCGACCAGAAGCTCCTCAACATCATCCGGCCGATGCGCAACACGATCGGCACGATCTGCGACCCCAACACCGCATGGATGCTGCTGCGCAGCCTCGAAACGCTCGAACTGCGGATGAGCCGCGCGGGCGAAAATGCGCTGAAGGTCTGCACGTACCTCCGCGATCATCCAAAGGTCGAGGGGCTCGGCTACCTCGGATTCATCCAGGATGCGCGGCAGAAGGATATTTACGACCGCCACTGCACCGGCGCCGGATCGACCTTCTCGCTCTTCATCAAGGGCGGCGAGGAAGAGAGCTTCCGTTTCCTCGACGCGCTGAAGATCGCAAAGCTCGCGGTCAGCCTTGGCGGAACCGAGACGCTGGCGAGCCATCCTGCCGCGATGACGCATCTGTCGGTTCCCGAGGAGCGCAAGAAGGCGCTCGGCATCACCGACAATCTGGTGCGTGTATCGATCGGCATCGAGGATCCCGACGATCTGATCGCCGACTTCGCGCAGGCGCTGGACGCGGTCTAACGCCCGCGCTTCGCGCGCCAGTCGACGACCTGCCAGCCCATTTGCGGCGCAAGCAATTTCAGCTTGCGCGACGGCGTCGTCGCGACCGCCTCGTCGGCGAAATGCAGCATCGGATGATCGGAGACATGATCCGAATAGGCGCGCACATGCGCCTGATCTCGCGTGTTTTTATTTTCCGAAAGCCAGTCCGAAATGCGCGCAAATTTCGCGTCGCCATAACAATTGTCGCCCGCGAGCCGGGCATGGATATGGTCGGTGCCGTCGGGTTCGTCGAGCCGCGTCGCGAGCACATCGTCCATTCCGAGCCGTTTGGCGATGGCGTCGACATAAAGATGGAAAGACGCCGTCGCGAGCAACAATCGGTAGCCAGCCTCGCGGTCGGCCGCGATCTGTTCGAGCGCGGCAGGATGCAGGCCGCGCGCGACCACCATGTCGGCGTAGCTTTCGGCCAACGGCGCGATTTCGGAGCGACGAAAACGCTTGCCGACAAGCAGGCGCAAGTTGATCGCCTTGAGCCGCGATCGGTCAATCAGCCGCAGCGAATAGGCCGCACCGGCGAGCCCGACGAGCGGCAGGAGCAGCAGTCGCCATTGCTGGCGTTGCCGCGCAACATGCATGAGGAACCCGCTGTAAGTCCCTGAACGCGTGATCGTCCGGTCCATATCATACATTGCGACGCGGTGCGTATAGTCTGGGATCGGTGTGGCGAGTGGATCATCCATACCCAACCCATAGTGTCGGGTCGCATATCGGCCAAGTGCGGACAGACTATGCCATGGATTCACTTGCCGTGGTGGGGCAAATAAGCCAGTGTCCTCCGCACGATGGTTGCCAGGGCGGATTTCGAATATAGCGACGGTGCCGATGGTGCCGAAGTTCGCTTCACAGGCCGCCTGACGCTCGCACGCCTCGGCGACCTGCCCGCGCGGCTCGAGGCGCTCGGCCCCATCGCGACGCTCGACCTTTCGGCGCTCGACCGCATCGACACTGTTGGCGCGTGGATCGTGACGCGCACCGTCAACGAACATGGGTCGAAAGTGATCGGCGCGAGTGCGGAGGCACAGCGCCTTCTCGAAGCCCTCGCCAGCGACAAGAGCGAATATCGCGTCCACCGCGACCGCCGCCCGGCGTGGGTCCGCATGCTCGAACAGGTTGGCAATGCCAGCGCCGCGATCTGGCACGAGTTGCTCGGCATCGTCGGTTTCTTCGGCGCGATGATCGTGGCGCTCGGCACCCAGATTCGCGCACGGCGCCGCCTGCGCTGGAATGCCGTCGTCACGCGCTTCCAGACCGTCGGCGTCGACGCCCTTCCCATCATCGGCCTGATGAGCTTCCTGATCGGCATCGTCATTGCGCAGCAGGGCGCGGTGCAGCTCGAACAATTCGGGCTGGAGGTGTTCACCATCAACCTCGTCGGTCGCGCGTCGATCCGCGAACTCGGGCTGCTGATGACCGCGATCATGGTCGCCGGGCGCTCGGGTTCGGCCTTTGCCGCGCAGATCGGCACGATGAAACTGACCGAAGAGGTCGATGCGATGCGCACGATCGGCGTGTCGCCGATGGAAGCGATCGTGTTGCCGCGCGTCGCGGCGTCGACGATCACCATGCCCCTGCTCGGCTTTTACGCCAGCCTCTGCGCGATCGCCGGTGGCGGCGCCTTTGTCTGGATTGGGCTCGACATCCCACCGCTCACCTATATCCAGCGGCTGCGCGAAATCATCCCGATGACCGATTTCTACATCATGCTGATCAAGGCGCCCGTGTTCGGCATCTTGATCGGCGTCACGGGTTGTTACGAGGGCATGCAGGTGCGCCAGAATGCCGAGGAAGTCGGCCAGCGTACGACGTCGGCGGTGGTTGCCGCCATTTTCCTCGTCATCGTCCTCGATGCGATGTTCGCCGTCTTCTTCTCTTCGCTGGGATGGAATTGATGAGCGAAGAGATCGAACAGGAGATCAAGGAAGAACTCGCCGCGGCCGACGCCGTGCGGCCCGAAAAGTTCGAGAAGGCGATCTGCATCCGCGGCCTCAAGAACCAGTTCGGCGATGCTATCATTCACGAGGATCTGAACCTCGACGTCCGTTCGGGCGAGATTCTGGGCGTCGTCGGCGGATCGGGCACTGGCAAGTCGGTGCTGATGCGTTCGATCATCGGCCTCCAGACGCCGACTGCGGGCGAGATCGAAGTCTATGGCAAGACGCTCGACACGATCGCCAACGAAGAGGAATCGCGCGATCTGCGTCGCCGCTGGGGGGTGATGTTCCAGGGCGGCGCGCTCTTCTCGACGTTGAGCGTCGCGGAAAATATCCAGGTCCCCTTGCGCGAATATTATCCGCGGCTCGATCAGCGATTGCTCGACGAGATCGCCGCCTACAAGGTCGCGATGGTCGGCCTGCCTCCGGACGCCGGTCCCAAATATCCCGCCGAACTGTCGGGGGGG
>JAFAED010000156.1 GCA_023424275.1 Pseudomonadota bacterium
GACCAAAACCGCATCGTCCCCGAAGCGCCGCTTCGCGCTGTGGCAGGGGGCCGCCGCACTCTCGACGCTGGCGCTCGTCCCGCTCGCGACCGGCGCGATGGCGACCGTCGATTCGAAGACGCAGGAAGAAATCACGCGCTTCATGGACGTCTACCTCGAAGTGAAGTCCAACTATGTCGAACAGGTCGACGATTCGAAGCTGATCGAGGGCGCGATCAACGGCATGCTCGCCAGCCTCGACCCGCATTCGGGCTATCTCGACGCGCGCGGTTTTTCGAACCTGCGCACGCAAACCGACGGCGAATATGGCGGGCTCGGCCTCTCGGTCACGATGGAAGACGGCGTCGTGAAGGTGATCGCACCGACCGCCGACACCCCGGCGGCCAAGGCGGGGATCAAGGCGGGCGACTATATCACCCACATCAACAAGGAACTGATCTTCGGCCTGACGCTCGACGAGGCCGTCGAACAGATGCGCGGCAAGCCCGGAACAAAGATTGATGTCACCATCGTTCGCGAAGGGCAGGACAAGCCGATCGAAATGTCGCTGACGCGCGAGATCATCGACCTGAAACCCGTCAAATGGGAAGTCAGCGGCGACGTCGGCGTTCTCACCGTCTCCAGCTTCTCGGCCGACGCGACAACCGATTTGCGCGCCGCGATGATGGCGGTCGAAAAATCGCTGGGCAAGAAACCGCGCGGCTGGATCCTCGACCTGCGTTCGAACCCCGGCGGGCTGCTCGACGAAGCCGTCGGGATCAGCGACCTGTTCCTCGAACGCGGCGAGATCGTCTCACAGCGCGGCCGCAAGAAGGGCGACATCGAACGCTATTTCGCCGAACCCGGCGACGTCGCCGGCGGCGCGCCGGTCGTTGTGCTGATCGATTCGGGATCGGCCTCGGCCTCCGAAATCGTCGCGGGCGCGCTCCAGGACCAGCATCGCGCGGTCGTGATGGGCGAGCGCAGCTTTGGCAAGGGATCGGTGCAGACCGTCCTGCCGCTGACCGACACCACCGCGCTGCGCCTGACCACGGCGCGCTATTACACGCCGTCGGGCCGCAGCGTGCAGGAAGGCGGGATCGACCCCGATATCCGCGTACCGCAGCTCAGCGATCCCGATTATGCGTCGCGGCCGAAGTTCCGCGAAAGCGACCTGCGCCGCCACCTCGTCAACGAGAAGAAGGTCGACAATGGCCTGCTCGAAAAGGACGAGAAGGCCGATCCGCGCTTCACCGCGACCGCGGCCGATCTGAAGGCCAAGGGAATCGAGGATTTCCAGCTGCATTATGCGTTGCAGACGATCGGCCGCATCGGCCCGACCGCGCCGCGCATGGCGCAAGGCAGCAAGCCGCCGGCGAAACCGGCCGCCAAGCCGACCGCCCGCAACTAAGGGGCCCGCCGACATGCTGAAATCGCGCCTCGCCGCGCCGTTCGTCGCGTTCGCCGCGCCGCTGCTCCTCTATGGCGGCGCGCTCGTCTCGCAATATGGCTTTGGCCTGCACCCGTGCGAGATGTGTTACTGGCAACGCTGGCCGCACCAGGCGGCGATCATACTCGCGCTACTTGCGCTGTTGTTGCGCCGCAACGACAAGGCGATGCGCGCGCTGACGCTGCTCGCGGCCATCGCGATTGCGGTGACCGGCGCGATCGGCGTCTTTCACGCAGGCGTCGAATATGGCTTCTGGGAAGGCATCACGACCTGCGCGACGGGCGCCAGCGGGCCGGTGACGCTCGATTCGATCATGAACGCGCCGCTGATCCGCTGCGATACCGCGCAATGGACGCTGGCGGGCATCTCGCTTGCCGGATTCAATGCGATCTTCTCATTGGGTGCCGCCGCACTTGTCTTGACCTTGCTGCGCCGCAAGACCACATCGGCGGCATGAGCCCAAAAAACTCCAAGACCGACAAGAACGCTTCGATGATCCGCGTCGACCAGGCGGGCGAATATGGCGCGACGCGCATCTACGCCGGCCAGCTCGCGGTGATGGGCGACCGTCATCCGATGGCGCGCGAGATCGCGCACATGGCCGAGCAGGAAGAGCGGCACCGCAAATTCTTTGACGCCATGATCGCGAAGCGCGGCGTGCGCCCGACCGCGCTCCAGCCCTTCTGGAACGTTGCAGGCTTTGCGCTCGGCGCCGTCACCGCCGCGATGGGTCCGCGCGCCGCGATGGCGTGCACCGCCGCGGTCGAAACCGAGATCGATCGCCATTACCAGCACCAGCTCGACCAGCTTGGCGACAGCGACCCCGAACTTAGCGCCGCAGTCGAGGATTTCCGTGCCGAAGAGTTGGAGCATAAGGAAGCCGCGCTCAAAGCAGGCGCCGAAAGCGCGCCCGGTTACCCGATTTTGAGCTTTGCCATTCGCGCCGGTTGCCGTGCAGCCATCGCACTGTCGAAGCGTATCTGATACATAGCCCCACCGCGCCGTTCATGACGGATGCAGGGTCGCGGTGTCATGCCGCATCAAATTGAAAAGGAAGATCCGATGTCCCGCCTGCCCCTGTTCGCGCTGATCCTCGCCGGCAGCGCCGCCGCTCTGCCCGCTGCCGCACAGGAGGCCCCGGCCGACGTCGACAAGATCAACCAGGTCATCGTCTATGGCGACGACCGCTGTGAGCAGAGCAGCCCCGACGAAATCGTCGTGTGTAACCGCCTGCCCGAATCCGAACGCTATCGCGTACCGCCGATGCTGCGCGGCAATCCGCTCGACGTGCGCAACGAAGCCTGGGCTAACAAGGTCGTCGCGCTCGAACGCGTCGGCCGCTTCGGCACCGACAGCTGCTCGCCGACCGGCCTCGGCGGTTTCACCGGCTGTACGCAGGCACTGGTCGCGGGTGCCAAGGCCGAACGTCAGGCCGCCGACAAGACCGACTGGCAG
>JAFAED010000120.1 GCA_023424275.1 Pseudomonadota bacterium
GCGCCCAACAGGCCCTTGGTGAAATTACGCATGAAAAGTCCTTTCCTGGTTCGACACCTCATCCCGCCGGAGCGGGACCGGGTGCTTCGAACGGGAAAACGAGCCGGGTCCGGATCGCGTTGCATGAACGTTAGGCAACAAGACGAAGCGAGTGTTGTGGTCGACGAACCGAAAGCCTCTTGCCGCGTCGTCGGGGGCGTGCGACAATCCCGCCATGCTCAATATCGCCTCGCTCGTCATCGGTGCTATCGCCCTGGTTCTGGTCGTTATTGCGTTCATCCCGCTGCTTGGAATTGCGAACTGGTTTATTGTTCCATTCGCGGCCGTCGGGCTAGCATTGGGCGCGATGTCGGGAAAAACGAGCGGGCGGAATCTCAACATCGTCGTCATCGTCATCGGCGTGATCCGCCTGATGCTCGGCGGCGGCATCATCTGATCTTCCAGATAGCCCGGAACCCATGGCACATACACCGGCCCCGGAGGGGAGCAATCAGGGCGGGCTGCCCTACGCGCTAGCGGCCTATGGCATCTGGGGCTTCGTCCCGCTTTTCTTCAAATTGCTGAGCAGTGTCCCGCCGACCGAGGTGCTGGCGCAGCGGATCATCTGGTCGCTGCCGCTCTGTTTCGTGATCATGCTGTTCCGCAAGCAGATCGGCGAATATCTGACCGCGCTGAAGGACTGGCGGACATTGCGGCTACTGATCGCCAGCGCGGTGCTGATCGCGGTCAACTGGCTCGTCTATATCTTCGCGATCTTCACCGACCATGTGCTCGCGGCGAGCCTCGGCTATTATCTGAATCCGCTCGTCAATGTGATGCTGGGAATGATCTTCCTCGGCGAACGCCTGTCGCGGTTGCAGCTTGTGGCGGTCGTGGTTGCGGGCATCGGCGTCGCGATCCTGCTCGCGGGCGCGCTCGATACGCTGTGGATCAGCCTGACGCTCGCCTTTTCCTTCGGCATCTATGGCCTCATTCGCAAGATCGTGCCGGTGGGGTCGCTGCCGGGGCTGGCGATCGAGACGACCGTGCTGCTGATACCTTCGCTGGCGGTCGCGGCCTTTTACCTGTGGGCCGGCGACGGTCGCGGGTTCGGGTCGGACTCGTCGATCAGCCTGCTGCTGATGGCGGGCGGGATCGTCACGGCCGTTCCGCTGCTGTTGTTCGCGACCGCGGCGCGGCGGATGAGCTACGCCGCGCTCGGCTTCGTCCAGTATCTGGCGCCGACGGTGCAGTTCCTGCTCGGGCTGTTCGTGTTCGGCGAACCGCTGAAACCCGCCCAGCTCGCCTGCTTCCTGCTGATCTGGATCAGCATAGCGGTGTTCAGTTTCGACATGTGGCGCAAGATGCGCGCCGAGCGGATGATGCCGGCAGCCTAACCGGCGAAGCGCCAGCCGATCGTTTCCCCCGCGTGAAAGGGAACGACGTCGCCGATCCGATCGGGGACGACCAGGTCGGCACGTTCGAGCGTAATCGTGCCGTCGTTGAGCGGCAGGCCATAGAAGCGCGGACCATGCTCGCTTGCGAAGCCTTCCAGCTTGTCCAGCGCGCCGTCCTCGTCGAACGCGATCGCATAGCTTTCGATCGCATAGGGAGCGTTGAAAATGCCGGCGCAGCCGCACGACGCTTCCTTGGTGTGGACGGCATGCGGCGCGCTGTCGGTGCCGAGGAAAAATTTGGGCGAGCCCGAGGTTGCAGCCTTGCGCACCGCAAGCCGGTGGTGCTCGCGCTTCGCGACGGGCAGGCAATAGGCGTGCGGACGGATGCCGCCGACGAGCATCGCGTTGCGGTTGATGTGGAGATGCTGCGGCGTGATCGTCGCGGCGATATTGGCGGGCGCGTCGGCAACGAACGCGGCGGCTTCGGCAGTCGTGATATGTTCGAAGACGATTTTCAGGCCGGGCAGCGCGCGCACCAGCGGTTCGAGCGTGCGTTCGATGAACACCGCCTCGCGGTCGAAGATGTCGACGTCATGGTCGGTGACCTCGCCATGAATCAGGAGCGGCATGCCGATCTCCTGCATCCGTTCGAGCACGGGCATGATGTTCGCGATATCGGTGACGCCGTGCGCGCTGCCGGTCGTCGCATGCGCCGGATAGAGCTTTGCGGCAGTGAACACGCCCTCGGCATGGCCGCGCGCCATCTCATCGGGATCGCTGTGGTCGGTCAGGTAAGCGACGATCAGCGGAGTGAAGTCGAGCCCGGCGGGCACCGCGGCGTTGATCCGGTCGCGATAGGCGCGGCCCTCTTCGGCGGTCGTCACCGGCGGCGAGAGGTTCGGCATCACGATCGCGCGGGCGAACTGGCGCGCGGTATATTGCGCGACATGATCGAGCATCGCGCCGTCGCGCAGATGGACATGCCAGTCGTCGGGGCGGCGGATCGTCAGGCGGTCGGTCATCGGCAAACCCATTTAACTTGGAGTGGAAATGTCAACTTGCGGTTGGTTTTGGCTGCGGCGTCCCTAGATTATCGTCATGCCCAATACCACCCTCAACGACCGCGCCCTCATCCGTCTGTCGGGGGAGGATGTTCGCGGCTTCCTGCAAGGCCTTGTGACCAACGACACGTCGGGAAATCTGCCGGTGTGGGCGGCGCTGCTGACCGCGCAGGGCAAGGCGCTGTTCGACTTCTTGATCTGGGGTGACGGCGATGATGTGCTGATCGATTGCGAGCGCGAAGCCGCCGAGGCGCTGACCAAGCGACTGACGCTCTATCGCTTGCGCCGTGCGATCACCATCACGCCGGAGGCCGGCCTTGCCGTCCATTGGACCAATCAGGGCGACCTTGGCGTCGTGGATCCGCGCCTGCCCGAACTGGGACAGCGCTGGCTCGCGCCGGCCGGAGAAGGCGAGGGCGCCGACGCCGCATGGCGCGCGCACCGGCTTGCGCTCGGGGTCATCGAGGGGCGCACCGAACTGGGCGACGGGACGACCTTGTGGCTCGAATGCAATGCGGCCGAGCTAAACGGGGTCAGCTTCACCAAGGGCTGTTATGTCGGGCAGGAAAATACCGCGCGGATGAACTGGCGGCAAAAGGTCAACCGGCGCCTTGTCGTCGTGCCGATCGTCGAAGCCGACGAAAAGCGGCAGGTCGTCGCCTATCCCGAACTCGGCTGGTCGGTCGAACACCGGCGCGTCGAGGCGATCGATGCCGCCGCGGCGCCGCTGTGGATGCGCGAGGGGCTCGCAGCGGGTTCATGACAGGTGCAGCCTTTGCTGCTACATGTCCGGCCATGCGCGCGTTCCTGATTTCGGCGGCGCTTGCCGCTTTCGCCATGCCGGGGCCGGCCTCGGCCGAGCCGTTATCGTTGCTGCCCACCGAACCGGAGGCGGCCCAGCCTGCTTCCAGGCTGGCGCCGCTCGCCGCCGACTCCGCATGGACGCCGCGCTTTGCGGCTGCGGCGGACGAGCTTGCGGCGGCGCTCCGCTCGCGCGACGAGGCGCGTTGGGCGCCGCTGCTCGGCGGGCCGTGGTTGTCCGCCGCCGACCGTATGCGCGTCCGCAACCTGCTCAGCGACCAGGGCAGCCCGTTCCGGCACGCGCTTTTCTCGAAGGGCTTTACCCATCGCGCGATCCTTGGCTGGAACGCGCCTGCGTCGCTCGGCGCTGACGAACGCGCGGCGATCGAGGCGGGGCAGGAGACCGAAGCGCTGGTTTGCTGGTCGGCGGGCGGCGACGGCAGTGGCCCTTGGCCGGAAACGGCGATCGACGCCGACAATCGCCCGGGAAGCACCTATGCCTGCGCGCGCATCGCATATAGCGTACGCGGCGATGCGCCGACGTGGCGGGCGTTCATCGAGGCGCCCCGGTCGCTGGCGCTTAACCAATAGCCAACGACTTTTTGCGATAGGCGTCCCATGACGGGGCGTTTTCTCGGTTGGACCGCATTGATTGCGTTGGTGGCGTTCATCGGCATCAGCGCGCTGATGGTGTTGGGAATGGCGGGGGCCGTCGGCGGCCCGTCGGCGCCCGATCGTCCCGTCGAAATGGCCGAGGCGGTGCGCGGCAATCACGACAATTGGACGACGCACAAGGTTCGCAAGGATCGGTCCCTGGCTGCGGCGAAAGCCGCCGGGCGTTCGGATTCGCCCGGCGAGGCGCTGCTCGCCCGTTCGGGCGATTCGCATTTCTACGCCGATGCAGACATCGACGGCACGCATATCCGGGTGATGGTCGACAGCGGCGCGTCGATCGTCGCGCTGAC
>JAFAED010000178.1 GCA_023424275.1 Pseudomonadota bacterium
GGCCTGTGCACCGACGACACCGTGGTCGGATCGTGGTTCTATGTTATGGACATGGTCGAAGGCCGGACAATCTGGGACGGCGCGATGCCCGGCGCTTCGGCCGACGACCGGCGCGCAGTCTATCACGCGATGGTCGATACCCTGGCCATGCTCCACAACACCGACATCAAAGCCGCTGGCCTCAGCGATTTCGGCAAGCCCGGCAATTACTTCGGGCGGCAAGTTGACAGGTGGACCAAGCAATACCGCTTGTCTGAAACCGAGACGCTGCCCGCGATGGAAAAGCTCATCGAGTACCTGCCGGCCACCCTGCCCGAGCAGACCCGCACCAGCGTCGTCCACGGCGATTACCGCATCGACAATATGATCTTTGCCAAGGACCGGCCCGAGGTGCTCGCGGTGCTTGACTGGGAGCTGTCGACCTTGGGCGATCCGCTTGCCGATTTCACTTATGTCGCGATGGCGTGGGTCACCGAAAATGGCGGGCGTTCGGGCGTCTCGGACCTCGACCGCAAGGCGCTGGGTATCCCCGAGCTCGACGAGATGGTCGAGCGTTATTGCCAAGCTACCGGCCGCGACGGCGTGCCCGACATGAACTGGTATTTCGCCTATAATTTCTTCCGCCTTGCGGGGATCATCCAGGGCATCAAGAAACGCGTGATCGAGGGCACCGCCTCTTCGCAGCATGCGAAGGACATGTCCGAACGCGTCCGTCCGCTCGCCGAAAAGGCGTGGGACTTTGCACGAAAGGCCGGCGCATGAGCCTGTTCGATATGACGGGGCAGGTCGCGCTGATCACCGGATCGTCGCGCGGCATCGGCAAGGCGACGGCAGAGGCGATGGCCGAGCAGGGCGCGAAGGTCGTGATTTCGAGCCGCAAGCAGAATGCCTGCGACGCGACCGCAGCCGAGATCAACGCCAAGTTCGGCGACGGCACGGCGATTTCGGTCGCCGCCAATATCTCGTCGAAAGACGACCTCCAGAACCTTGTGAACGAGACGCGCCGCGCCTTCGGCAAGATCACCGCGCTCGTCTGCAACGCGGCATCGAACCCCTATTATGGCCCCGGGCTCGGGATCAGCGACGACCAGTTCCGCAAGATCATGGACAATAATATATTGTCCAACCACTGGCTGATCACGATGGTCGCCCCCGAAATGCTCGACCGCGGCGAAGGGTCGATCACGATCATCAGCTCGATCGGCGGGCTGAAAGGATCGCCGATCATCGGCGCTTACGGCATTTCGAAAGCCGCCGACATGCAGGTCGCGCGCAATTTCTCGGTCGAGTTCGGGCCGCGCGGCGTGCGCGTCAACTGCATCGCGCCGGGGCTGGTGCGCACCGACATGGCGCGCGCGCTTTGGGAAAATGAAGAGAATCTGCGGCGCTCGACCGCCGCGTCGACGCTGAAGCGCATCGGCGAACCGCACGAGATCGCGGGCGCCGCGGTCTTCCTCGCCAGCAAGGCGGGGGCATTCACCACCGGCCAGACCATCGTGTGCGATGGCGGAGCCACGATTTCGGGAGGCGCATGATGGGCGCGTTGGACGGCAAGGTTGCGATCATCACGGGGGCCGGCAGCGGCATCGGCCGCGCGAGCGCGCTGCGCTTCGCCGCCGAAGGCGCGAAGCTCGTCATCGGCGACAAGACCGCGGCGGTGCATGACACAGCGAAGCTGGTGAAGGATGCGGGCGGCGAGGTCGTCGCACTCGAGATCGATGCGGGGGTCGAAGCCGACGTCGCCTCGCTCGTCGCGGCCGCGAAGGATAATTTCGGCGCGCTCGACGTCGCTTTCGCGAACGCCGGGATCATCGGCGACATGGGCGGTATCTTCGATTTCGACCCCGCCCAATGGGCCGAAACGCTGCGCGTCAACCTGATCGGCCCCGCGCTGATGGTGAAACATGCGGGTAAGGCGATGGTCGACCAGGGCCGCGGCGGCGCGATCGTGCTGACCGCGAGCGTCGCAGGGATCAATTCGGGCGCGGGCCCGGGCGCCTATTCGGCGTCGAAGGCAGGGGTGATCAATCTCGCCAAGGTCGCGGCGCAGCAATTGTCGACGAGCGGCGTGCGCGTCAATGCGGTGTGCCCCGGCCTCACTGAAACGGGGATGACCAAGCCGACCTTCGATTATGCGAAGGCGAAAGAGGTCACGCACAAGCTCGGCCAATTGAACCCGCTGCGCCGCGCGGCGCAGCCCGAGGAGCTGGCGAATGTTGCCCTCTTCCTTGCAAGCGACCAGGCGAGCTATGTCAACGGTCAGGCCATAGCGGTCGACGGCGGACTCACCAGCTCGCACCCGGTGACGCGTCAGCTGCTGGGCCAGACCTCGCACTGACGGAGCAGGCCCATGCAATATCGTGACCTTGGCGACAGCGGCATCAGCGTTTCGACCATCTGCCTCGGCAGCTGGTTGACCTATGGCGCGGGGGTCGACGACAGCGCAGGGCGCGCGTGCGTCGATGCGGCGTTCGACGTCGGCATCAATTTCATCGACACGGCGAATATCTATGGCCGGGGCGCAGCCGAGAGCTTCCTCGGCGATGTTCTGAGCGGCCGGGCGCGTGACAGCTATGTTCTCGCGACCAAGCTCTTCTTCCCGATGACCGAGAGTGATCGCGGGCTGTCGGCGGCGCAGGTCGCGAAGCAGATCGACGCGAGCCTGACGCGGCTTCGCACCGATTATGTCGATCTCTATCAATGCCACCGCTACGATCCCGAAACGCCGCTCGAAGAAACGATGGCGGCGCTGAGCGACGTCGTGCGCAGCGGCAAGGCGCGCGCGATCGGCTTTTCCGAATGGTCGCCGGATCAGATCGCGGCCGCGCTCGCGCTGGCGCCGCCCAACGTCAAATTCGTGTCGAGCCAGCCGCAATATAGCCTGCTCTATCGCCGCGCCGAGGCGAAGGTGATCCCGGTCAGTATCGCAGGCGGCATCGGCCAGATCGTCTGGTCGCCGCTCGCCCAAGGCGTGCTCAGCGGCAAATATCTGCCGGGCGCCGCGCTGCCCGCCGGAAGCCGCGCGACCGGCGACGACGCACATTTCATGCAGCAATTCCTGACCGATCCGGTGCTGGAAGCCGTGCAGAATCTGAAGGCTGTCGCTGACAAGGCGGGATGCTCGCTGGCGCAGCTTGCGATCGCGTGGGTACTCGCGCAGCCCGGGATCACGAGCGCGATAGTCGGGGCCAGCCGACCCGATCAGTTGCATGAAACCGCCAAGGCGGCCGACCTGACGATCGATCCGGCGCTGCTCGCCGAAGCCGCCGCCATCCTTGAGGGAGTTCGCATTTCGTGAGTCATGGTTTCGACAAAGCGCGCCTCGACCGCATCCCGGCCTTCCTCGCCACCAAATATGTCGACACCGGCCGCCTGCCGCACGCGGCGACGTTGGTGTCGCGGCGCGGCGAGATCGCGCATCTGTCGTGCATCGGCGAGGCGCGGCCGGGCGAAGCGCTGAAAGAAGATGCGATCTTCCGCATCGCCAGCATGACCAAGCCGATCACCAGCATCGCCTTCATGATGCTGGTCGAGGAAGGCAAGGTCGCGCTGTCCGATCCGCTCGTCAAATTTTGCCCCGAATTCCAGGACACCGGCGTGTTCGTCGCGGGCGGCGGCAATGTCCCCTTCCTGACACGGCCGCCGACGCAGCCGATCCGCAT
>JAFAED010000315.1 GCA_023424275.1 Pseudomonadota bacterium
CGACAATGGCGGCGTGACGATCAACACGCTCGGCCTGCCGACGCGTGCCGCGATCGGCCGCACCAGCGGCGCGGTTGGCAACTTCAACCGTTTCGTCCCGGCCCCCGGCCAGACGACGGGTCCGTTCCCCGGCTATCTGGGTGTCGGTACCTATGACCGCGACACCTTCGATCCGGCCCAGGAAGAAGAGCCGCTGATCACCGAAGCCGAAATCTACACCGGCTATCTGTCGGGTACCTACAGCACCGACATCCTCGGCGACGCTGAAATCTACGGTGAAGTGCTCGTCACGCGCCGCAAGTCGGCTTCGCCGCTGTATCGTCAGCTTTCGCTCGACTATGTCCAGGGCAGCCCGCTGCTCCCCGCCGACCTTCGCGACGGCGCGCTCCTCAATCCGAACGAAACCTCGGGTGGCAAGCTCGTCGCCGCTCGCGGCTTCATCGGCTTCGGCCTCACCGACTCGCGTCAGCAGGTCGACTATGCCCGCGTGTCGGGCGGCATTCGCGGCGACTTCTTCCTGCCGCAGTGGCGCTATGATGCCTATGTCGGCAAGTCGTGGAACGACGGCACCTATGAGATCGAATCGTTCCTGATCGATCGCATGGCAGCCTCGCTCGACGCCGTGTCCAACGGTGACGGGACGTTCAGCTGCGCCAGCGCGGCGGTGAATCCGAATTGCGTTGCCGCTCCGGCCCTGTCGGCGGATGTCATCGGTGGCCGTTTGCCGCAGGATTTCCGGGACTGGATCCTCGTCAACACGATCGGCAAGACGAAGTTCCGTGAAACGACCTTTGCATTCAACGTCGACGGTCCGCTGTTCGCAATGCCGGGCGGCGACGTCCAGCTCGCGCTGGGTGCCGAATATCGCAAGCAGAGCATCAACGACCAGCCCGATCCGAACTCGATCAACGGCAACCTGCTCGGCCTGACCGCCGGCACGCCGACGGTCGGCAAGGACAGCGTGAAGGAAGTCTATGGCGAAATCTTCGTCCCGATCCTCGCCGACACGCCCGGCTTCTATCGCCTCAACCTGACGGCATCGGCCCGCTATACGGACTATAAGTCCTATGGTTCGGACACGACGTTCAAGATTGCGGGTGAATGGGAACCGATCCGCGGCTTTGGCGTCCGCGCCAGCTATGGCACCTCCTACCGCGCTCCGGCGCTTGCGGAGCAGTTCCTTGGCGCGACCAGCGGCTTCCTCAGCGGCACGCTCGATCCCTGCGACGATCTGCCGGATCCCGGTGACCAGAATCCGAACCAGCAGATCATCGCGGCGAACTGCGCCTCGATCGGCCTGCCGGCGGACTTCCAGCAGACCAGCGGCATCACCACCTTCCGCGTCGGCGGTGCCGATGCGGGTCTCGAGGCCGAAACCTCGAAGAACTGGTCGGTCGGCGTCGTCGTTCGTCCGGTCCTGCCCGAATCGGTCGGTCAGCTGTCGCTGTCGCTCGATTATTTCGACATCAAGGTCGATAACGGCGTTGCCGATCTCGATGCGACGACGATCATGAACCGCTGCTACGGCGACTCGAACTTCAATCCCAACGAAGGCTTCTGCCGTTTCGTGGAACGCGACGTAAACAACGCGCTCACCGTGACCAGCAGCTTCGTCAACCTGTCGGAAGACATCCGTAAGGGGTTCGAGTTCAACGGTCGCTACGCACGCGACCTGTTCGGCGGCCGTTTCACGCTGAACGCGAACGTCACCAAGTACACCGAACAGTCGAGCCGCCTCTTCCCCGAAGAGTTCCTGACCGACTCGAACGGTACGGTTGTGAACCCCGACTGGGTTGGCAGCTTCGACGCGACCTATCGCTTCAACAATGTGACGTTGCGTTATGGTCTCGACTGGATCGATGGCGATCGCAACAAGACCTATGAGTTCTTCGCCTATGACGAACTCACCGGCGTTTCGGATCCGGACCTGGTTCAGGCCTATCGCGATAATTATTATCTCGAAGCGGCGGACTATTTCCTGCATTCGGCTTCGGTCCAGTTCAACATCCAGGAGAAGTATGAACTGACGGTCGGCGTGCAAAACCTGTTCGACACGAAGCCGCCGCGTATCTCGGCAGTCGGCTACACGACTATCGGCAACGCGCCGCTGTATTCGGGTTACGACTATCGCGGTCGCACCTTCTTCGCGAACGCGTCGTTCAAGTTCTAATCCGCAAGGATCAGACAGAAAATCGGGCCCCGAACGCAAGTTCGGGGCCCTTTTTCTTTGCCGCTTTGCGAAGGGCGGAAACAGGGTTTGGCGGGTTCGTTTCGATCAAACCCAGCTGCGCTCGAAACGCGCGCCGAGTCCCGTCAGCAACTCATATTGCGACAAACCGCTCGCCGATGCCGTCGCGGGCAGGTCATAGTCGAGGCCAAGCCAGTCGCCCTCGTCGATCGCCCCCGCATCGCTCGCGTCGAACGCGATCAAATCCATCGAAACGCGGCCGACAAGCGGCAGCACGCGCGTCTGCCACACCGCGCCCGCACCCGTTCCGGCATGGCAGCGCAGATAGCCGTCGGCATAACCCATGTTCGCAACCGCGATCCAGCTATCGCGCCGCGCGGTCCAGGTCGCGCCGTAACCCACCGCTTCGCCCTCGCGCACGCTGCGCACTTGCAGCACCCGCGCTTCGGGAAAGACGACCTGCCGGATATGTCCCGCCGCTTCGGCACGCGGCGTACCGCCGTAAAGCGCAAGGCCCGGGCGTGTCAGGTCGAAAGCATAATCGGCGCCCAGGCAAATGCCCGCGCTGTTCGCGAGGCTGTATCGCCGCGCCGGGATCGCCTGCCGGATCGCCCGGAAAGCCGCGAGCTGGTTGGCGTTTTGCGCGCTATCCTCGTCGGCCGAGGCCAGATGGCTGAGCAGGGTTTCGATCCGGAGGCCGTCGAGCACACCGCTCGTCGCCTCCTCGGGGCGCAGACCCAGCCGGCTCATCCCGGTATCGACCATGACGTCGCACGGTCGCCCTTCCCCGGCTTCGCGCCAGCGCTTCACCTGCGCGACGCTGCCGAGCACGGGCCGCGCGGGGATCGTGCGGGCGGCAACCATATCGTCGGCTCCGACACCGTGCAGGACCGACAGCGAGACGCCCGCGGGAAGCGGCATGAGCGCCGCCGCTTCGTACCAGGTCGCAACGAAGAAATCGCGGCATCCGGCGGCAGCGAGATGCTGCATCACCGCGCGCGCGCCAAGGCCATAGCCGTCGGCCTTGATCGCCGCGCCGCATGCCGCCGCGCCGCTCTGCGCCGCCAGCCAGCGCCAGTTGGCGACAAGCGCATCGGACGAGAGGCGAAGGCGGAGCGGCGATGGAATGGCGATCATGCCCGTGCCCTATACGGGTTCGAAGGCCGCGCCAATGGGGTGGGTCAGGCCGGTGGCGTCGCTTTGCCCGGCTTGCCCCACTCTCCTTCGACCGGATCCTTGAGCATGAAGGCGGTCACGAGGAAAGCGACGAGCACGACACCCCAAGTGTACCACAGTCCCGAATAGGCATTACCCGTCTTGGCAATGATGAAGCTCGCGATCAGCGGCAG
>JAFAED010000443.1 GCA_023424275.1 Pseudomonadota bacterium
CTTCGAGGAAGCTGTGCGTCGCGCCGCGAAAGGTAATCGCGCGCGTCGGCACGTCGGCCTCCTCCAGTTTGCGCGCGAAGGCGTCGTTGCAATCGGCAAGGATGTCGCAGTCGGCAATCGCGAGGAAGGCTGGCGGCATGCCCGACAGGTCGGCGCGCAGCGGCGCGACAAGCGGATCGGCCAGCTGGTCGGGCGTGTCGATATAATTGGCCCAGAAGACGTCCATCTCGTCGGACTCGAGCGAATAATCCCCCGCGCCGAAACGCGCATAGCTGGGCATATGTTCGGGCGCAAAGGCGCCATAGTTGAGCAGCATCGCGACCGGCAGCGGACGCCCGCGCTGGCGCTGCCACAGGCAGGTTGCGACCGACAGGTTGGCGCCGGCGGAATCGCCGCCGATCAGGATGCGGTCGGCGTCGAGGCCCAGCGCATCCGCCTGCGACGCAATCCAGTCGAGCGCCGCCGCGCATTCCTCCAGCGCGACGGGGAATTTATTCTCGGGCGACAGGCTGTAATCGATGCCGAGCACCGCGATGCCGGCGCGCGCGGCATATTCGCGCATCAGCCGGTCGTGCGTGTCGATGCTGAACAACGTCCAGCCGCCGCCGTGGATGTAAAGCATGACGGGCAGCTTTTCGCCTTCGACCGGGCGGTGCAGGCGCAACCGCACGCCGCCCATGTCCATTTCGCGGGTGGTTGCCATTATCGGGCCACCTTCGCGCCAAGGCTTGCGCACATGTTCCGCGACCGCGCGGCGCGCCGCCATGCTCGCGCCCGACGGCGCGCCATGCTCGACATAAGCTGCGTTGATCGCATCGACAAAACGGCGGATATCGGGGTCGGCCAAGTCATCTTGCATGGCGCTAAAGCCCTTCGACATATTGTGGCATATCCTTCTCGAAACAATCCTTGATCGCCTGATAGCTGTAACAGGCCCGCATCTATCGCCCATTTGGGCCAATCACCGCAGCGGACAGGCCAGCGGACGCTTCATCGCTGGTCAGCGACGCCGGCGGCCTATATTGTGCAGTTGAGTGATACATGCGAGGATTGGGCCATGAAGCATAGTGTCGACGTCCTGACGACCGGCCGGCCGGTCATGGCGCTGCAAGATGAATATCCTGCGGGCTTTATCGATCCGATGCACAGTCATGACCATATCCAGATCCTGTATGCCTCTGCCGGCGTGATGTCGGTCCGCACGCCCGAGACCAGCTTCGTGATCCCGCCGCAGCGCGCGGTATGGCTTCCCGCCGGGACGCGGCACGAGGTCGCATGCCGCGGGCCGGTGTCGCTCCGTACACTCTATATGCCGTGCGCCGGGCATGAACATGAACGCGAGTGCCGCGTTTTCGAAGTGTCGAACCTCGTCAAGTCGTTGATCCTCGAGGTGGTCGACTTTCCCGCGCTCTATGACATCGAGGGACGCGAGGGGCGGATCATTGGTCTATTGCTCGACGAGATCGGGCGCATGCCCAATGCACCCTATCAAGTGTCGATGCCGTCGAGCGCGCGCTTGCTGCGCGTCTGCAACGCGATCCTCGCCGATCCGTCGGACCCGCGCGATATTGACGACTGGGCCGCGCTCGCGGCGATGGGGCGGCGCACCTTCACGCGCAGCTTCAAACAGGAAACGGGGATGGGGCTTGCGGTATGGCGGCAGCAGGTGCGGTTGATGGAGGCGCTGTCGATGCTCGCCGCGGGGGCGTCGATCACACAGGTCACCTATGACGTCGGCTATGATAGCCCCAGCGGTTTCGCCGCGATGTTCCGCCGGGCTTTCGGGGTGCCGCCGAGCCAGTATCTGAAGCACTGACCCGGCGGGGCTTTATCGTCAGAAGTCGTATTTCAGCGTAACCCGTCCATTGCGCGGTTCGCCGTAGACGAAGCCGGGGAACCAGACATTGCCGCTGTAGAAACGCTTGTCGAAGAGATTGTCGACGTTGACCTGCAGCGACAGCGCCTCGGTCAGGTCATAGCGCGCCATGATGTTGGCGATGGCATAGGCGGGCTGGCCGATCCGTTCGCTCACGCCCGTTCCCGGATTGTCCGCCGTCACAGGGGGGCGGCTCTCCCATTTGAGCGCGCCGCCAAGGCTCAGCCCCTCCAGCGCGCCGGTGAAGTCATAACGGCTCGCAAAGTTGAACACGCGGCGCGGCTGATGCGCGAGCACATGTGCGCCCTCGGCGTCCTTGGCGCTATAGTCGCTCCAGCCGGCGCTGACGTCCCATTGCGGGGTGATCTTGCCGACGACTTCCAGCTCATAGCCCTTGGCAACGGTCCCCTTGGCGCCGCGATAGGCCTGGATAGGCGTGCCGGGGATAAAGCCGTCGGGCACCGCCATATTGTCCTGTTCGATCCGATAGACCGAGACCGTCGCAAGCAACTGCCCATCGAACAGCAACGCTTTCAGGCCGGCCTCATAATTGCTGCCCTCAAGCGGATCGATCAATTTGTTGTTGCGGTCGCGCAGGTCGCCCTGCGGCTTGAAGATATTGGTATAGCTCGCATAGGCGGACAGATTGTCCGTGAGGTTGTAGACCAACCCGACATAGGGCGTGATCTGGCCCTTGTACGACAGCGTGTAGGGGGAGGGGCTATAAAGGCTCACATCCTCGTTGCGCTTATAATAGCTGAGCCGCCCGCCGCCGATGAGCTTCAGCCCCCCGACCAGGTTTATCCGCGTCGAGGCATAGACCGCCGCCTGCGTCGTGTGGCCGAAACCGGACATGTCGTAACGCTCGCCCCATTCGGGTTCGGCGAGGCGACCGTCGAAGCTGTTGAAATCGTCGATCGGGTCGATCGCGACCGGATCGCGGTTCGTCCAGCCATCGTCGACGCGGCTCGCCATCGCGCCGAAGGCGAGGTCGTGCCGGCCGCCCAGCAGGGCGAAACTGCCATGGGCCTGGACGCTGCCATGCCATTGTTCGGGATCGGTCTTGTACCAATAGCCTGAGGTGCTCACGCCTGCGCCAGTCACGCGGTCGGGCAGGCCGTCGAGCCACAGCAGCTTCGAATTTTCGAGGCCTTTGTGATAGCCGATATCGCCGCGGATTTCCCAGTCGCCGCCGAGCTCGCGCTTGAGTGTGGCAAAGGCGGAAATCTCGGTGGTGTTCCAAAGTCCCCAGTCGGCCCCCGTGGTCTTGGAACGCGGCCAGTCGGTCCGCGTGCCGTCGGTGTACCAATAGGGCAATTGCGCCCACATAATCCCGTCGCGCTCGTCGCGCTGGTAGCTTGCGCCGATCGACAGCGTCGTGCGGTCGTCCAGATCGGCGTCGATCACGCCATAGAGGAGGAGGCCCTTCTTCTTTTCCAGGTCGACGAAACTGTCCTGCGTATAGGCTTGGGCGACCGCGCGGGCGCGCACCGTCCCCGCGGCGTTGAGCGGCGATTGCACGTCGAGGGTCGCCGCGAAACGGTCCCATGACCCCACCTCAAGGCTGATGTCGCCCTTGAATTCGCTCGCCGTCGCATGTTTGCGGATCAGGTTGACGACCGCCGACGGATCGCCCGCACCCTGCATCAGCCCGGCGGCGCCGCGTACCAGGTCGACGCGCTCATATTGCGCGGTGCTGGTCTCGCCAAAGCCGACATTGCCATTTTGGAACGGCGCGCCGTCGAGCTGGAAATTCTGGACCTCGAAGCCGCGCGCGGTGATCGCGCTGCGCCCGCGATCGATATCCTTCTTGGAAATGCCGACCGTAAAGTCGAGCGCGTCGTTGATCGTGTTGAACCCCTGATCCTCGATCTGCTGCTGGGTGATGACGCTGATCGTCTGCGGGGTTTCCAGCGGCGATAGGGGCAGGCCCGTGGCGGCCGTCGGGTCGTTGGTACGGCCATAGCCGGTAACGACGATTGCGTCGGGGGTGCCGTCGTCCGTCGGCGCCGCTTCCTGCTGCGCATAAAGCAAGGTCGGCGCACAGAGAGCGCAACTTGTCAGGAGCAGGCGGATGGGGCGGCGCATGATTTTCCCCTTTGTCGTGTGTGGAGGCGCCACTAATGAGACTCACTCGCATTTGCAAGCCGAGCCGGTGCGGGTGATTGCGGCAGGACAAAAAACATCGGGCGACAGATTGTTTATTGCAAATCAGTCGCAACAGGTAATAGAGGGCCGATGAACGTCAGCCGGTCGCAGCCGTTCCTGCGTATTCTTCCCATTGCCCGGGCCGTCGCCCGTCTGCTGCTGGCATCGGTCGGCGGCTATGCCTTTGCGGTCGCCCTGGCTTATGCGCTGGCGCGCGGATTGCCGATGGTGCGCGCCGAAGCCACCGTTACCGCGTCGCTCGCCGCCATCTTCGCGATGCCCGCGGCTGCAATATGGGTTTATGGCACGCCGCGGCTTTGGCACGCTGCTGCCGGTCTTGCTGGCGCCATTGTTTTTTGCGCGGCGGTTGCCTGGATGATCGGGCGGCCAGCGTGAAACAGGGATTCCGCCAGTCGATGGCCGGGCTGCATAGCTGGTCCGGGCTGATCCTCGGCTGGTTGCTGTTCGCGATCGTGCTCAGCGGCACGGCGACGGTGTTCCGGTCCGAAATCAGCGGTTGGATGCGGCCCGAAATTGCCCGGACCGCGCCGCCCGACGCCGCTATCGAAGCCGCCGTCGGCTGGCTGGGAAAGCACCATCCGAAAGCCGCCGGCTGGTATCTGACCGCGCCCGACGACCGGATCGCAACGACGCAGGCGGTTTTCGACGATGCGGCCGCGCCGCTCGGCTATCGCGACATCGCGCTCGATCCTGTCAGCGGCAGCCCCGACGCCGCGCGCGCGACGCTGGGCGGCGAATTCCTCTAT
>JAFAED010000487.1 GCA_023424275.1 Pseudomonadota bacterium
CTCAGCGAACGCTGAGCGTTTTTTCCACTAACGTGGAAGGCTGCACCGGCCCGCTCCCCCACCGCCCGAAGATGACGCGTGGCGTCGAAGGGCCTCCCCAACGATAGTAACCTAGGGAGCCGGGTGGGGGAGCGGGCCGGTGCCGCACGCGTCCGCAAAACGGAAGCCGACCTATATCGTCCCGGTCACCGTCAGCTGGAAAAACCGACCGAATTTGCGCGACCGGCTTTCGCTGAAGGCGATCGGCCCGTCGCGCCGGTCGACGAACACCGTCCGGTCGAACCGGTCCTTCATATTCGCGAGGTTGCGATACGACAGCTTCACCGTGAAGCCCGCGACATCCTTGTGCTCGACAAAGGCGGTGACGAACGGTCCGTCGGTAAATTCGTGCTCGATCGCGCCGAGCCGCAGGTTCGGACTATAGCGTTCGTCGAAATAGCCCGCCCCCCATGCCAGGTTCGTCGCGGGAATATCGTGACGCAGACTCAGGTCGACGACATAGTCCTGTCCCTGGCTCTGGTCGCGCCAGGCCCCGGTCAGCGGGTCGCGCACGCGGTTGCGGCGCCAGGTCACGTCGCTGTTGATCCGCGCGCCCTTCCAGCCCAGCCGGTCGAGTAGCAAGGTCGCCTTCGAACTGATGCGATAGAGATGCGCGGGGGGCAAATTGCCGCGCCCCTCGGTCGTCGGCGACAGCGGAATCTGGTCGACCAGATCCTGTGCATAGGCATAGGCGAAGGCGACCGACGCATTGCCCCACGCACCCATGTCCTGCACAAATTCCAACTCGGTGCGGTTGACCACCGGCGGAACGAGCAGGCCGTTGCCGCCATTGCCCTGCCCGTTCGCGACGTCGACCGAGCTCGCGAAATCGAAAAAGTCGAGCTGGTCGACGCGGCGCTGGAGCTGGTAGTTGATCGTCGTTTTCGCGCCGACCTTCCATGCCAAGGCCAATTTGCCCTTCGGCCGGACGAAACGCCGCGTCAGCCCGCCGGGCCCCGACGAGGTCAGCTCGCTATATTCGGCGCCAAGGTTGATCTGTGCGGTCAGGTTCGGCGCGAGCGAACGCCCCCAGGTCAGCGACGCTTCGCCGCGTTTCTCCTCGACGCGGGTTTTTTCGCCGCCGAAGATTACGGGTCGGAAGCTGCCGTCCGGCTGGAGCGTCGCGAACTCGGCGTCGACGTCGAGCGTGTTATATGCGCCCTCGAGCGCGACCTGCCAGTCGGTGCCGCCGCCGGTGCGCCAGCTATATTCGCCGCGCAGGATCGATTCGCTTTCGTCGGCGGTCTGCTTGAACCGCTCGCCCGTCCGGTCGCCGATCTCGCGATCGACGATAAAGCTGTCGACGAACGGGCTGTGCTCGAAACGGTACAGGCCGATCAGCTTGAGTCGGCCCTTGCCCAGTCCCAGTTCATAATCGCCGCCAATGTCGAAATTATGCTCGTCCTCGGTAAAACGGAACGCCTCGCGCACGGTGCCGGCGCCCGGCTGGATCGAGACGCCGTCGACGCGGTCGTCGAGCTTGAGCAGCTGGCCGCCGAGGTTGAAATTCCACTTGTTGCCATTTGTCGTCGTGCGGGCGAGCGCGGCGGACAGGCGCGGCTGGTCGGCCTTGTACCGACCGAACTCGTCGCGCACGAACGACAGGTCGCCATTGCCGTCGAACCGCTGTTCGGGCCCCCAATGACCCTGGCGTCGCGCTTCGTTCTTGAGGCTCAGCGTCACATTGGTGCCGCCGATCTTGCCCGTCGTCGAAATTTCGCCGTTCAGCCAATTGTCGTCGAGCCGTGGGCGCCATTCGGGTTGCCAGCGCAGCGTCGTCTTGAAGCCGCCGCCGCCCGCACCTGCACCCAGCACGACATTGGCGACCTGCCCGGTCAGCCCGGGAACGTTCAGGCCGGCGCCGTCGACGATATCGATATAGGCGACTTCGGCAGCGGTGATCCGCGCCAGCGCGGTGCGCGCATCGGTCGATTTGTTCGCGATCCGCTCGCCGTCGATCAGCACATTTTCGGTGGCGGCGCCCAGCCCGCGATCGCCGCCGTTCGTCCCCGTGACGATCAGGAAGCCGGGAACCTTGTCGACCATGTCGAGTGCGGTACGCGGTGCGAAGCGGGCGAAGTCCGCCGGCGTATATCGTTCCGCACCGTTGGTCGGCGTCGGCACCGCGGGCGGCGCGTCGCCGCTCGCTTCCTGCGCCGCGGCCGGCACCGCTGATAGCAGCAGGGCGGCGGCAAATGAAATTCTGACGATATAGGCCGACATCATCCCCCCTCGCGGCCGCTATCGAAACAAAAGGCAGCGCTCCCCAATCGCGAATAGTTCGCAATAAATATCCCGTAACATCATGTCTACCAACATGCGGCGCTTTTCGACGAATGCAGGCGCCACTCCCGTGCCGCCCGATGGTGTCTGCTCTTGCGTCGCGGAAAATTCGCGACATTATGCCATGCAGTTACAGGGGGCTGTGGTGCGAATAGCAATATCGATACTTCTGGCGGCGCTGCTCGTGCAGGCGCCCGCCCATGCCGAGGACGACCGGATCGCACGCGGGGCGGTACCCGATTGGGTCGATCCATCCGAGCTCTTGGCAGTTCCCGAAGATGCCGGCGGCCTTGTCTTCGTGCGGCGACAGGATGTGCTGATCCATCTCGATGCAGAGGGGCAGGCGCAATATCTCGGTTATCGCCTCCGCATCCTCCACCCGAACGCGCTCCAGCTCGGTAATATCTCGACGGCATGGAATCCGGCTTCGGGGCCACCGATCGTGCATATGGTCAAGGTCCACCGAGGCGACACGACGATCGACGTGCTCGAAAAGGCATCCTTCGAAATCCTGCGTCGCGAGGATCAGCTTGAGGCGGCGATGCTCGACGGCGTATTGACCGCCGTGCTCCGCGTCCCCGACCTGCGCGTCGGCGACGAGCTCGAGGTCGGGCTGACAACCCGGTCGACCGACCCGACGCTCGGCAACAATGATTCGGGACTGCTTTTCCTGGGCCCCAACCCAGCGCCCGGCCGCTACCGGCTGGGGCTCAGCTGGGACAAGGGAATGAAACCGAACATCCGGATGACGCCCGATGTCGCCCCCGTTGGTGTGGCGCGCGGCGATGGGATCGACTTCCGCTTCGACAATCCGGCGATGTTGACGCCGCCGAAAGATGCGCCGGCGCGATACCAGTGGCAACGGATCGTCGAATATACCGACTTCGCCGATTGGGCGACGATCTCGCGCCATTTCGCGCCGCTGTTCGCCAAGGCCTCGGCGATCGCCGACGGCTCGTCGCTCGACGAGGAAGCGCGGCGTATCGCTAACGCGCACGCCGCCCCGATCGATCGCGCGAATGCGGCGCTGAAACTGGTGCAGCGCGACGTGCGCTATATCTATGTCGGGCTGGGCAGCGGCAATCTGACCCCCGCCACGGCCGAGGAGACCTGGCAGCGCCGCTATGGCGATTGCAAGGGCAAGACCGCGCTGCTGCTCGGCCTGCTCGCGCGGTTGGGGATCGAGGCCGAGGCCGTTCTCGCCAACAACAGCGGCACCGACGACGGCCTCGACGAACGTCTCCCCAATCCCGGCATGTTCGATCATGTCCTCGTCCGCGCGCGGATCGGGGGTACCGCCTATTGGCTCGACGGGACGCTGCCGCCCGTCGCGCCGGCTGCGGTGACGCCTGTGATACCCTATCGCTGGATCCTGCCCTTGACCGCCAAGGGCGGTGCGCTTCAGAAAATCGACTGGCACCCGGCGCCCCGGCCCGACGAAATCACCCTCTATGAAATCGATGCCCGCGCGGGGTTCGACAAGCCGGCGCGCGTGACCAATACGACGATTGCGCGCGGCCTTGCCGGATTGCAGCAGCAGGCCGAACTGTCGGGACTGACCGCCGACCAGCTTCGCGACGGCTTTCGACAGCAACTGGTCGGCGGAACCTGGGAAACGGTCGAGGACGTCAAATGGCGTTACGATCAAAAGGCCGCGGCCAGCGTCCTCACCGTCGTCGGCACCTGGAGCGTCGATTGGGAAGACGATGGCGATGGCGACAAGTCGCTCGCCTTGCCCGGCGGCGGCTTCAGTCCGCCCGAGCGGCGTGCCCGCGCTGCCGACCAGAACCAGGACCTGCCCTATTACAGCGCGCCCAAATTCGACTGCCGGGTCACGACGCTGCGGTTCCCGGAAACGACCGCCGCCGCGAACTGGTCGTCCAAACCGGGCTATGACACGCGCATTTTCGGCCGCAACTATTACCGCGCGTTTGACATTCGCGACGGCGCGATCCGCATGATCCGCGCCTCGCGCGTCGAACAGACCGAAATCGATGCGGTCAGCGCGCGGCGCGATAACGGCCGGATCGCGGCCTTCGACAACAGCATGGGCTGGGTATCCT
>JAFAED010000007.1 GCA_023424275.1 Pseudomonadota bacterium
CTGGTCATCAGCCAGGACACCTCGGCATACGGCGTCGACATCCGCCACGACCCGCGTCCGTGGCATGGCCGCGAAGTGCGCGCGCACATGACCGACCTCGCCCGCGAACTCGGGCAGCTCAAGACCAGCGAAGGCCGCGCCCCGTGGGTGCGCCTCCACTATGTCTACCCCTATCCGCACGTCGATGCGGTGATCCCGCTGATGGCCGAAGGGTTGCTGACGCCCTATCTCGACATCCCCTTCCAGCATGCGGCGCCCAGCGTCCTCAAGCGCATGAAGCGGCCCGCGAACGAAGCGAAGGTGCTTGAACGGCTGAAGAGCTGGCGCGCGATCGCGCCCGACATTTCGATCCGCTCGAGCTTCGTCGTCGGCTTCCCCGGCGAGACCGAGGAGGATTTCCAATATCTCCTCGACTGGCTCGACGATGCGCAACTCGACCGCGTCGGCGCCTTCCGCTTCGAACCCGTCGCGGGCGCACAGGCGAATGCGCTCGACAATCCGGTCCCCGAAGAGGTCAAGGAAGAGCGTTACCAGCGCATCATGGCGAAGACCGCCGCGATCAGCGCTGCAAAGCTCGAAGCCAAGATCGGCCGCACGCTGCCGGTGATCATCGACGAGGTCGGCGAAGCGGATGAGGACGGCAGCATCGGCGCCACCGGCCGCAGCCAAGCCGACGCGCCCGAAATCGACGGCCATGTCTATCTGCGCGACGTCGCGGCGACACTGAAGTCGGGCGATATCGTCGACGTCGAGATCGAGGACGCCGACGAGCATGACCTGTTCGGGGTGGTCGCGGGCTGATCAGCCCCCGAAACGCAACCTGACACCGCCATTCGCGACAAAGCCGTCGGTCGGCGCCCAGGCATCGGTCGTCCAGCGACCGTCGGGGGCGCGTGCCGGCAGCAAGATCGGGTTATAGCGCGTCTGGCGAACGTTCAGGATATTCTCCAGATTGATGAACAGGCTGACTTTGCCGAGCGTGATTTCACCAAGCGCGCCCAGTTCGACATAGCGCTTGCTGCGCGTCCGATACGGATTGTCGTCGAGCTGCTGTCGCCCGGTGTAATAGGCCTCCAGCCCGATGCGTCCGCGACCATGCTGTTCCCACATGGCGACGAGCCCCGCCGTATGCTTGGGCGTCTGCGGGATCTTCCGGCGGCCCACGCCCGACGGGTCGGGCTCGCTGGCGTCAAGATAGACATAGCTGCCGCGCAGCGTGATATCGTTCCAGCGATAGCGCGCGGTCATCTCCGCGCCGCGCGTGCGGGTAACACCAAGCGCGTTGACAAGGCGGACGCGATCCGCGGCGACGTCGACCAGTTGCAACCCATTGTCGATATTCGATCCGAATAGCGTCACATTGGCTTGGAACGGCCCCTTCGCATAACCGATGTCGAGCGATGCCGTGTCGGCGACCTCGGCTTTCAGCGGTCCGAGCGGTTCCAGCCGCGACAGCCCCGCCTCGTCGATCGCATCGACGAAAGGCGTCGGCGCATAGAAGCCGCGGCCGACCGATGCCCGAACGGTCCAGCGATCCGGCCGGAACAGCAACGACAGCCGCGGGCTGAGCCGCGTTCCGAAATCGCTGTGATCGTCGAGCCGGGCGCTGCCGGCGAGCACGAGCAAATCGCCAATCTCCTGCTCCGCCTGCACGAACAGCGCGGGAACGGTGTAGCGATAGTCGAAGCTGGAAAAGGCCTTGTTGCGATAGCGATCCCCCTGCACCGCCGCACCGGCCAGCCAGGTCGTTTCGCCCGCTTTCCCGCCCAGCGACACTTCGGCGAACAAGGTGTCGTGCCGGTCGTCCTCACGGCTCGGGCCATAAAGATGGTCATGCTTCTGCGACGTGCCAGAGGCGCGGAACTGGAGCGTACCGACACCCTCGACCGGCAGTTCGGTGACGATCCCGCCATCGATGCGGCGGCTGTCCTGGTTGAGCGGAAAGGCGGTGCCGTCGGGCACCGTGGCTCCCGGCATCGTGCCCCCGCGCCGCCGTTCGTCCATCACGCCGAGCGTGACCAGCGCCTTGGCGCCGTCGCCGCGCTCCCAGAAGATCCGCGGACGCACCGTCCAGCGGTCGTAATGCGCCATGTCGGCCCAGCCGTCGCCGTCGAGATCCTTGCGCGTCTGATGGTGAAAGCCGCCTGTGACCGACGCGCTCCAGTCGCCGCCGAGCGGGGTCGCGGCATAAGCGGTCACGTCCTGCCCGTCGCGGCTCGTTGCGTTGAGCAGCATCTCGGCCTCCGGCGCGGCCTTCGGACGCCGCGACACGAGATTGATGACCCCGGCCAGCGCCGACGGGCCGTAAAGCGCCGATGCCGCCCCCTTGATCACCTCGACCTGCCCGAGGTCCGTCGGCGGGATCTGGAGCAGCCCGATCGACGAGGTACCGCCATAGATCGGCAAGCCGTCGCTCAAGAGCTGCGTATAGCGCCCCGACATGCCCTGCATCCGCACGTTCGACGTTCCCAGACCGGGCGAAGTTACCTGCACCCGAACGCCCGGCGTCTCGGCGACGAGCATCGAGATATTGCCCGGCGTCATCAGCATCTTCTCTTCGATTTCCTCGCGCCCGATCACATCGACGCGGATCGCCTCGTCCTGCACGGTGCGGCCCGAGCGGGTCGCCTGCACGACGATCTCTTCTTCACCCTCGTCGCCCTCCACGACGGTCTCTTGCGCTTGCGCTGCCGGGGACAGTAGCAGCAGACATAGGGGGATAAGACGCAAGGGGTGTGACGACGACATGCTAAGCTCCGGGTTAGGCTAACAAAATGGCGCCGTTCCTGAATGAAGAACGGCAACCCGGACGCGCTCATAAAGGTTGTACCAACTACAGGGTCAAGCGCGAAAAAGGGAAATTCGGAATAATTTATCTTTTTTGCAAAGACTTGCCTGTAACGATGTTACATATCGTCGGCCGACGGGAGTGGATGATGCGCACGACCGCAATAATTGCTGCCTCTTTATTGGCGCTCGCGGTTCTTGCGGGCTGCGACCCGGCCAAGGGCGGTGACGAAGCCCCGCCCCGCGCAACCGACATGGCACCGTCACCAACGCAGACATCGCTGATCGCCGTGCCGATCGCGGCCGACACGACCGCCATCAAGCAAGCCTTGGAACGCACGGTGCCCCGCACGCTCTGGACGATCAACCAGCACGAAAAGGCCTGCGTAAAGCCCCAACGCGTCAAGGTCTTTGGTCGCAAGGTCAAAGTCACCCCGCCGATCGCCTGCACGATCGTCGGCCAGGTGACGCGCGGGTCGCTGCGGCTGCGTGGCGAAGGCAGCGAGATCGTCGTCGACGTACCGCTTCACGCAACGGTCGCCGCGCGTGACGTTGGCG
>JAFAED010000008.1 GCA_023424275.1 Pseudomonadota bacterium
ACTTCGGGGATCGTGCGCCCTTCCCAAGTAACGGGCCGGGTATAGTGCGGATATTCGAGCAAACCGTTTTCGAACGATTCGTCGTCCCCGCTTGAAGCCGCGCCCATTACGCCGGGAAGCAGCCGAATGCAAGCGTCTAGCAGCAGCAGCGCGCCCATCTCGCCGCCCGACAAGATGATGTCGCCCATCGACACTTCTTCGATCGGCCGCGCGTCGAAGATACGTTCGTCGAATCCCTCGAAGCGGCCGCAGAGGATGATCGCCCCCGGGCCTGCCGCAAGCTGGCGCACGCGCGCCTGCGTGATCGGCGCGCCGCGCGGGGTCATCGCGAGGATCGGGAGGTCCGGGTGCGCGGCTGCCGCATGGTCGATCGCGGCGCCGAGCACATCGGCCTTGAGCACCATCCCCGCACCCCCGCCCGCGGGCGTGTCGTCGACGGTGCGATGCTTGTCGGTCGCGAAATCGCGGATCTGCACCGGCGCGCAATGCCATGTCCCGCTTTCGAGCGCACGCCCCGCCATGCTGTGCCCCAGCGGGCCGGGGAACATGTCGGGGTAGAGCGTCAGGGGAACAGCGGTGAAGGTCATGACGGCGGCTACCATAGCGCGTCGGGCAGGATGTGGCGATCCTTGCCGATTTCGGCGTGCAGCCATTCACGGAAACGTTCGATCTTGCGCACTCCCACCCGATTGTCGCGATGGACGAACCACATGCCCGACGATGCCGAGACATAGAGCGTGTCGAAGGGCTGAACCATGCGCCCGCTCGCGAGTTCGGCCTGCCAATAGAGCGGGGTCATCATCGCGACGCCGAAACCCGCCTGCACCGCGCTCGCTTCCTGCAACTGGCTGTCGAGCTCGATCCCGCGCCGCGAAGGGACCGGCGGGGTTTCGACCCCCGCCAGGGCGAACCAGTCAGCCCACCAGCTGTCGTTCGGGGCGAGGCGCTGGACGCGCAGCAGGTCGGCGGGCTCGCGAATATCATGCTCTTCGAGAAAGCTGGGCGAGGCAATCGGCGCGAGATATTGGCGCATCAGGAAATCGCTGCGCAGTCCCGGCCACACGCCTTTGCCGATGCGGATCGCGACATCGACGTTCGACGCGTCGAAGTCGACGAGATCGTTGCTCATCGCCATGCGCACCGCGAGTTCGGGATATTGGAGCTGGAAGCTGCCGATGCGCGCGCTAAGCCATGTGCCGCCGAAGCTGGTCGCGGCGTTGATCGTCAGCACGTCGGCCTCGTCGCTGCCGAGCGCGGCAAAGGCGTCGCCCATCGTCGCGAAGGCGTTGCTGATCGCGGGGAGCAGCCGCAGCCCCGTTTCGGAGAGGCGCACGCGCCCCTTCTCGCGCACGAAGAGCGCGCGGCCGAGCCGATCCTCCAATTGGCGGATTTGATAACTGACCGCCGCCTGTGTCAGCCCCAGCTCCTCTGCCGCGCGCGAGAAATTCTGCAAACGACCAGCGGCTTCGAAGGTGCGTATGGCGGCGAGGGGCGGCAGACGGGCCATGCGACCTTATAAGGTAGGCTTATAATATGGTCTACGCCTTTTGTTGGCGGCGCGGTGCGAAAGGGCGCATTCAGGCTGCACCCCAGCGAAAGGAGATGAACGATGAAGGACGAGCAGTTCATGCGCGCCTGGAATGACGGTCATGATCATTTCAGCGCCGATATCACCCGCGGCCTCCACTGGCTCGCGACCCCGTTCCGCCGCCTCGGCGAGTGGATCGCCCTGCCGAGCGCGCCCGGCGAAGACAGCGTCTTTTCCCGTGCCGCCGCGCGTTGCGGCGTGCGTCCGCGCCGCGCACGATAAGCCCTCCCCTGCCCTCTCAAGGTCCAGGGCCAGACGGGGTGAGGCCGCCCCCTTGCTACGCCTCACCCCGTCGACATCAGTTCGCTTCGGGCGGCACGACGCGCAGGCGCAGCGCCTGGATCGTCGCGGGCGTCGTCGGCGCGAGCAACAATTGCCCGTCGAGTTTGCCCTTGTCGCAGTTGAGCCGGAAAGCCGTCGACATGGCGTTGATCGGCGCCAGCGGTTCGTCGGTCGGGCAGGCGCCGACTTCGGCCTTCAGCTTCGCAAATTCGGCTTTCCAATTGTCGGCCGAGCGGTCGAGCAGGAAGTTCATCGCGAGCCGGCCCTGCAGCGGGCCGAGGTCGCCCGCGGCATAAGCTGCTTTTGCCGCCGCATAGGCTTCGGCCACTGCCGGCGAAACCGGCACGGCGCGCGCTTCCAGCAGCCCCGCCTTGTCCATCGCGACCGCGGCGTCCCATGCGGGTCCCGACGGTCCGGCATAGGTGCGGTTCGACAGCGCGAAGACCCCGACGCCATGGTCGGGCATCAGCATCACATGGCTGCCATAGCCCGGATAGCCGCCGCCATGCGCGAGCGTGAGGCCGAGGTCGCAATCCTGCGCGACGCGCCAGCCCATGCCGTAGGCGGCGGCCTGCTTGCATGCGGTGGCGCCGCTCGCCCCGATGCGGTTCGTCACCGCGACGAAGTTCGAGCCCTGCGCGATCTCGCGCACCGTCGACCGCTTGACCGGGCCATTGTCGGCATCGTCGCGCGCGGGCCACGCCGAGAGCAGGAAGGCGACCCATTTGGCATAGTCGTTCGCGCTGACCTGTAGCCCGCCCATGCTGTTGAAGGCGCCGTCGATCATTTCGGGCTCGGCCGCCCATTTGTCATTTTCCCAGCGATAGCCGAGCGCGTAACGCGCCTTGGGCGCTTTGGGCGCGTCGAAGCCGCTCGCCGTCATGCCGAGCGGGATCAGGATCGTTGTTTGGACATAGGCCGTGTACGGCATGCCCGAGGCGTTGGCGACGATGCGGCCGAGCAGCGCGTAGCCGAAGTTCGAATATTCGTGGCTAGTTTGCGGCACGCGGCTGAAGGGCACACCCGCGGCGATCATCCGCGTGAAGTCGTCCTGTGGCAACACTTGCTGCCGGTCGCCCCATGGATCGTCTGTGACGAAGCCGCCGACATGCTGGAGCAGGTCGCGCACGCGGATACGCGGGCTGTCCTTGGTCGGATAGGTCCAGCCTTTCATCTCGGGCACATATTGCTCGGCGAGGTCGTCGAGGCGGAGCTTGCCGTCGTCGCGCAGTTGGAGGATCGAGAGCGCGGTGAAGGCCTTGGTCATCGAGGCGATGCGGAACAGGCTGTCGGGTGTCACCGCGCTTTTGTCGTCGATATTCTGGACGCCGATGCCCTTCACATAGGCAAGCCTGCCGTCCTTAACGACGCCATAGACCATGCCGGGGATGTGCTGATCGGCCTGATATTTGGCGAAGAGCGCATCGATTTCGGGGGCGAGTTGGTCGAGGGTTTTGGGGGCGAACTCTTGCGCGACAGCGGGGATCGTCACGGCCAGCGCTGCCGCGAGAAGGAGAGCAAATCTTGCGCGCATCAAAACCTCCGTTCGTGCTGAGCTTGTCGAAGCACAGTTCTTCCTTCGCACCATAGAAAGGAAGAGCGGCCCTTCGACAAGCTCAGGGCGAACGGTTTTGGGTTGAAAGAGGGCGTTACTCGACGAACGCCGCGTTGACGGTGACGCCGTCGGCGGTCCACGCTGGCACCGCCTGCGCGGTCATCGGGACCATGAAGCGCTTGCGGTCGGGCTTCTCGATTTCGAGGATGTCGCCCGCGCCGAAATTCTCGACCGCGGCGACATGGCCGATCGCTGTGCCGTCGGTCGACACGCACGGCAGGCCGAGCAAATCATGGTGGTAATATTCGCCCTCACCCAGCGCGGGTAGCGCCGAACGCGGCACCGTGAGCACCGTTCCGCGCAAAGCCTCGGCGGCGCTGCGGTCGGTGATTTCGGCGAAGGTTGCGACCGCGCCCTGATTGGCGGGACGCACCGATTTGAGCGTGAGCTTGCGGTCGCCCGCATCGAAAATGGAAAAGGCGCGGAGAGCCTCCGCGCCTTCGCCAAACAGCTTCAAACGCACCTCGCCCCGCACCCCATGCGCGCCGGCGATGGCGGCGAGGGTGACGGGACGATCGGCGTTCATAGAGGCTTAGCCTTCGGCCTTTTCTTCGGCTTCGGGCGCAACCGGGCCGCCTTCGGCGACTTCTTCGGCGATCGCGGTTGCGTCGTCGGCGGTCGCGTCGGCCGGGGTTTCGTCGGCGACGGCTTCGGCAACGGCTTCGGCGGTTTCTTCGCTCTTCACCGAACCGGTTGCGTCCGATTCAGCCGCTTCGGGAGCAGCAGCTTCTTCAGCCGGAGCTTCGACTTCGGGTTCCGGCGCCGGAGCGGCGGCAGCAGCGGCTGCGGCTTCTTCGGCGTCAGCCAGCTTCTGGGCCTTTTCTTCGGCGCGTTCCTTGGCCTTTTCGCCGGGAACACCCTTGTTCGGGTTGTTGCGGGCAGCGCGCTCGAGGACGCCCGCGGCGTCGAGGAAGCGGGCGACGCGGTCGGTCGGCTGCGCGCCAACCGAAACCCAATGCTTCGCACGGTCGGCGTCGAGCTTCACGCGCTCGGGATTGTCC
>JAFAED010000015.1 GCA_023424275.1 Pseudomonadota bacterium
ACCATACACGGACCGGCTCGCCGACGACGGGTATCGCCGAGAAGAAGCCCGTGATCACCTGCGCGCCCCAGAAGCTCATCTGGCCCCACGGGAGGACATAACCCATGAAGGCGGTCGCCATCATCAGCAGGAAGATCACGACGCCGAGCAGCCACACCATTTCGCGCGGCGCCTTGTACGACCCGTAATACAGGCCGCGGAAGATGTGCAGATAGACGACGATGAAGAACATGCTCGCGCCGTTCATATGCGCATAGCGGATGAACCAGCCGGCGTTCACGTCGCGCATGATATGCTCGACCGAGTTGAACGCGACACCCGCGTTGGCAGCATAATGCATCGCCAGCACGATGCCGGTGACGATCTGGATGACCAGCGCGGCGCCCGCAAGGACGCCGAAGTTCCAGAAATAGTTGAGGTTGCGCGGCACCGGATAGCCGGGACCCGTTGCGTTATAGACGAGGCGCGGGATCGGCAGCTTCTCGTCCATCCACTTCATCAGCGGATGCGTCGGCTCATAGGGTTTGGCCCAGGGAAAGCTCATCTTATCTCGCTCCTCAGCCGATCGTCACGACAGTGTCGCCGGTAAATTCATAGGGCGGCACAACCAGATTCTTGGGTGCCGGGCCCTTACGGATGCGTGCCGCGGTGTCGTAGTGCGAACCGTGGCACGGGCAGAAATAACCGCCGAAATCGCCCTTATTCTCGCCTTCCGCGGCACCGAGCGGCACGCAGCCGAGATGGGTGCAGACGCCGAGCGTGATCAGCCAGTTTTCCTTGCCGGGCTTGGTACGCTGATCGATCGTTTCGGGATCGCGAAGGTCGCCGAGCGGAACCGCCTTGGCTTCGGCGATTTCCTTGGCAACGAGGTTGCGCACGAACACCGGCTGCTTACGCCAGCTGGTCTTGATCGCCTGACCGGGCTGGATCGCCGAGATGTCGATTTCGGTGGTCGACAGCGCGAGCACGTCGGCCGACGGGTTCATCTGGTTGACCAGCGGCAGCACCACGGCGACCGCACCGACACCAGCGAAACTCACCGCCGCAATATTGATGAAATCCCGGCGGCGTACGCCATCCTCGATACCGGCGTTGAGTTCAGATTCACTGGCCATTCGACTGCCCTTGTATGGGTGAACTACAAAAGTTCTCGAAGAATGGCCGCCCCTGTTGCACGCGCACGAAAGCGCACAACCCGGCGGCCCCTCCGGGAATTGCGGGCCTGATAGCCGCACTGTCCGGGCTTGCCAACAGGCAATTTCTGCTTCTTTCACTGTGCGAAGGCGTCGCGCCGAGCCCTCTCGATTCCGCGCGCGGCCACGGCTATGGCCCGCCTATGGAAATCGCCCTGTTTCAGCCCGATATCGCGGGCAATGTCGGCACGACCTTGCGCACCGCAGCCTGTTTCGGCGTACCCGCGCATATCATCGAGCCGTGCGGCTTTCCTTTCTCCGACGGCGCGCTGAAACGCGCGGGGATGGATTATGCGGTGCGCGCCAATGTACGCCGGCATGCCGACTGGAACAGCTTTGGCGAGTGGAGCGCGGACGCGGGGCGGCGTCTCGTATTGATGACCACCGCGGGGGCGACGCCCCTGCCCGGCTTCGCGTTCGAACCCGACGACATCCTGCTGCTCGGCGCCGAATCCTCGGGCGTGCCGGCCTATGTCCATGATGCGGTCGCGGCGCGGGTTGCGATTCCGATGCAGCCGGGCTTTCGCTCCTTGAATGTCGCGGTCGCGGCTGGCATCGCGCTCGCCGAAGCGCTCAGGCAAACGAAAGGCTTTCCCGCATGATCTCGCTCGACCCGCAGCAACAGACGGCCCGTAGCTGGTTCGAATCGCTCCGCGACCGCATTTGCGCCGAATTCGAGAAGATCGAAGCCGAGGCGGGCAGCGACGCGCGCTTTGCCTATACGCCGTGGGACCGCGAGGCCGAGGGACTCGATCCCGGCGAAGGTGGCGGCGGCGTGCGCGGCGTGATGACGGGCAAGGTCTTCGAAAAGGTCGGCGTCAACGTCTCGACCGTCGCGGGCGAATTCGCACCGGATTTCGCCGCGTCGATCCACGGCGCGGGCGATGACCCGAGCTTTTTCGCGACGGGAATCAGCCTCGTCGCGCATATGGCGAACCCGCACGTTCCCGCCGTACATATGAACACCCGCTTCCTCGCGACGACGAAGCGCTGGTTCGGCGGCGGTGCCGACCTCAACCCGCCGATCCCGTACCAGGAGGATACCGACGCCTTTCATGCGCGTCTCCGCGCCGCCTGCACGCCCTTCGGACCCGACGTCTATGAACGCTATGCCAAATGGGCCGAGGATTATTTCTATATCCCGCACCGCGGCGTCCATCGGGGTATCGGCGGCATCTTCTACGATCATCTCGAATGCGGCGACGATGCCGAATATGACCGCAACTTCCAGCTGACGCAGGCGGTCGGCGAAGCCTTTCTCGACATTTTCCCGCAGATCGTGCGGCGGCGGATGGGCCTGCCCTTCACCGAAGCCGAGCGCGAAGCGCAGCTGATCTGGCGCGGGCGCTATGCCGAGTTCAACCTCGTCTATGACCGCGGCACATTGTTCGGGCTCAAGACCGGCGGCAATATCGACGCGATCCTGATGAGCCTGCCGCCGCTCGCCAAATGGAACTGACATGGAAAGGGCGCCCCTCGCCGGGGCGCCCTTTTTTCGGCCCTGCCGCCGCCGATCAGGCGAACACGTCGGCCTGGTGCATCCCGCCGAGCGCACGATAGATGCCGGCGGGAACGCCGACCTGCAAATAGGCCGCAGGAATGCCCAGCAGCACCGCGCCGACGATCATGCCGATCATCGACGCGCTGCTCGGGGTGCCGCCGCTTGCGAACATCGACACGCCCACGATCATTCCAAGGATCATGAAGAGTATGAGCAGGGCCAGCGAGATCAGCAGGAAATAGCCGAGAATCTTCCACTGCGATGCGGAGGTGATTCGCCAGGACTCGCCCAGTCCGGTCAGGATGTTGAAGGTCCGCCGGTCGGCCATCACTGGCCCCGTGCAGCTGAACCGCACGCCAAGCCACAAGAGGAACAGCAGAAAGAAGGGGATCAGCAACAGCAGCAGGATGCCGGTGCTCGCGACCGCCCCTTCGCTTGGCTGCGCGCCCATCATCAGCGGCGCGAACGCGCTACCAAAGATCAGGAACGCAAGCAGCCCGAGCACAAGCACTGCCACAAAACCCAGCAACAGCGTCGGCAAGGCCGCAATCACGCCATATATCAGGGCGGAACCGAGCGGCTCCGCTCCTCCCGTCAGCCCGATCCGCCAGGACGCAAAATAGCTGCCGGTTTGCAGAACATAATTCAGCAAGCCGACGAGTGCCATCAGCGCCCCCATTGCCGCAAAATTCCCGCTCATGGCAAAACTCATCGGATCGGCCATCAACGTCCCGCCGCCGACAACAAACTGCAGGACTAGCGGCACGAATATCCCGACTCCGATCAGGACGATCGCATGATTGGCCGCCTGCCCCGCAAAGAAGCTGGTCGTGTAGGACCATGCCTGGCTGATGCTGATCTTGCTCATCGACTCCCCCAATCAGATTTGCAGCAACGATGTCGCTTCAGGCGAAAATGCCGCCGTCGGCGCGAACCGCCAGTTGGCGATAAATGGACGCGATGACCGCCGTATTCAGCAATCCGAACCCCGCAGAGACCGCAGAATTGATCGCACTGGCGATAACATGCCCTATCGACCCCTGCGTGCCGAACATGCTGGTGACGCCGCCGACGATCCCCGAAACGACAAGCAGGACGATCATGAACAGGATGATGAACAATGCGATGCGCCAGCCATTGCCGGACGTCATCTGCCAGCTGCCCTGTATCGCAGCGATCGGATTTTTGAGATCCCGATCCGCCAGCAACGGATAAACGATGCCCAATCGGCCGATGAGGTAGATCGCCGGCACGATCAGCAGCAAGAATGCAATCCCGAAGAGAAACGACTGGATTACGAAGATCGCGAGCAGCGTCGGAATCATCGTGAATGCAAAGGTCAGCGCTTCGCCGACGCTGGTCCCCCCGCGCGCGAGCCACAACCGCAGAATCGCGACCGAACCGAGCGTCGAAGCGATCGCGATGCCCAAAAGCCAAGGCACCTGCTGCCGCAGATCGGCCATCATCAGCGTCGCGAGCTGGTCGGGCGTGGCATTGTCCGGCGGAGCAAGCGGCGCGGGGCCGAGCAGCGCCAGCGCCATGCCCGGAAGGAACAGAAAGATGCCCGCCAGGATTCCGGTCAACGGCAGATGGGCTTTCACGAGCGCCGTCGCATCGTCCCATGCCGCGCCCATGTCGAATTTTGTCATTGATACCCCACCATTTTGTTTCCAGATCCAAAGAAACTGACGATCTTCGGCCCCGATGTCCAGTCCCGCCGCCAAACGATAAGCAGGCCCCTTGCGCCGGACGCCGCGGCGCGCCAGATAGCCGGCGCGATGCGCATGCTGCCCCCTCCCGAATGGACGATCAGTCCCGGCCTGACCGACTATGGCGCGGCGCTGTCCGATATGGAGGCGCGCGCGGCGGCGATTCATGCCGGTGAAGCGGGCGAGCGCATCTGGCTGATCGAGCATCCGCCGCTCTACACGGCGGGAACGAGCGCCGATCCCGCCGAACTGCTGAACCCGCAATTCCCGGTTTATGATGCGGGCCGCGGTGGCCGTTACACCTATCATGGTCCCGGCCAGCGCGTCGGCTATCTCCAGCTCGACCTGACCAAGCGCGGGCGCGACGTGCGCGCCTATGTGTCGGCGCTCGAAGGCTGGGTGATCGATGCGCTCGCGCTGCTCGGCGTCGAAGCGCGCCGCGCCGACGGCCGTATCGGCATCTGGACCGACGACGCCGACGGTCGCGAGGCCAAGATCGGCGCGATCGGGGTGCGCGTGAAACGCTGGGTGACGATGCACGGTTTCTCGCTCAACGTCGCGCCCGACCTCGCGCATTTCGGGGGGATTGTCC
>JAFAED010000036.1 GCA_023424275.1 Pseudomonadota bacterium
GCTTTCGGGCAACGACGACCTCTGGCTGCCGCACGCCGTGATGGGCGGGGTCGGCTGTATCTCGGTTACCGCGAACGTCGCGCCGCGCCTTTGCGCCGATTTCGCCGCCGCCGCGGCGACCGGCGACTGGGCGCGCGCGCTGCAGCTCCACGATCGGCTGTTCGACCTGCACAAGGCGATGTTCTCCGACACCTCGCCCGGGCCGGTTAAATATGCGCTGTCGCGCGTCCATGACTGGTTTTCGCCCGAAGTGCGCCTACCTATCATTTCGGCGAACGACGCATCACGCGCCGCCGTCGATGCCGCGCTGTCCGCGGCTGGAGTAATCTAGGTTTCGTAATGGCCCGTCCGCAGTCTGCCGCCGAATTCGACAAGAAGAAGATCGTCGCCGAGAACCGGCGCGCGCGCTTCGACTTTGCCATCGAACAGGTGTTCGAGGCGGGGATCGTGTTGCAGGGGACCGAGGTCAAGTCGCTGCGTTTTGGCGAGGGGACGATCGCCGAAAGCTATGCCGAGGTGACGGGTGGCGAGGTGTGGCTGATCAACAGCAACATCCCCGAATTCAGCCACGGCAACCGCTATAATCACGAGCCCAAGCGTCCGCGCAAATTGCTGCTCAGCGGCCGCGAAATCAACAAGATGCACGCCGGCGTCGCGCGTCAGGGCATGACGCTTGTCCCGCTGTCGGTCTATTTCAACAGCCGCGGGCGCGCCAAGGTCGAACTCGCACTGGCGAAGGGCAAGAAGGCGCACGACAAGCGGGAGTCGATCAAGGAACGCGACTGGAAGCGCGACAAGCAGCGGTTGATGAAGGAACGCGGGTGAGCGCGGGCAGGCCTGGCGATGGCAAGGTGCGCGACAAGGCGGCGGTGATGAACTGGATCCGCCGCAACTCGCCGAGCCGCGAGGAGCTGCTGGAAAGCCGGTTCATCAAGCCGTTCGCACACAGGGTCGCGCACAGCCATTTGTGGCGCTTCACGCGCACCTCGGTCCGGCGCGGCACCGCGCTCGGGCTGTTCGTCGGAATCTTCTTCCTGATCCCCGGCGTCCAGATCCTCGGCGTCGCGCTGCTCGCGCTGCCGTTTCGCGCCAATATCCCGATCGGCGCGGCGATGACCTTCCTCTCGAACCCCGTGACGACCCCGCTGATCCTCGCGGCATCGGTGTGGCTGGGCAGCTTCCTCTTCGGGCTGCACACCAATGTGTCGAACCTCTATATCCTTTATGACGAGGGGGCCTCGCTGGTCGAATGGTGGCACTGGTTTACCGCCAATGCGGGTACCGCCTTGCTTGGCGGGCTGGCCGGGCTGTTCGTGATTTCGGTCGCGTCGGCGGTGATCGGATATCTCCTCGCGTCGGTGATCTGGGACAATTGGATCCGCCTGCGCTGGCGCCGCAAGATCCGCCGCGCGCGCGACCAACGACTTGAGGCATCGACGAGCGACACGGCGGCCGGTTGAACGCCGAAACAGCAAGCGTATAGCTGTCGCATCGCTGATCCGCATCGTGCAGGCACGGCGCGGATTTTCGCTTCATATTGAAATCCGGGGAATATCATGACTCGTTTGAATCTTTCATCGCGCCTGATGGCGACCGCTGCGCTGGGCGCGCTGATGCTCGCCGCCGTTCCGGCAACCGCCAAGGAAAAGGCCGCGACCGCGCCCGCCGCCGAAACCGCCGCAAAGCCTGAAATCGGTGATTTCGGTTTCGACCTGTCGGGCATGGACAAGAGCGTCCAGCCGGGCGACGATTTCTATGCCTTTGCCAACGGCACCTGGGCGAAAAACACCCAGATTCCGGCCGACAAGTCGAACTATGGCATGTTCACCGCGCTCAACGACCTGTCGCAGACGCGCACGCGCGAAATCCTCGACGCGGCCAAGGGCGACTCGAACAGCATGATCGGCCGCGCCTATGCCTCCTATCTCGACTCGGCGACCGTCGAAGCGAAGGGCCTTGCGCCGATCCAGCCGTGGCTGAACAAGATCCGTGCCGTCGAAAAGCCGGGCCTCGCCGCGCTGCTCGCCGAAGCCGACCGCAGCGGCGTCCAGCATTTCTTCGGCGGCTATGTCGGACAGGACGACAAGAACCCCGACGTCTATACCTATATCATCTTCCAGGGCGGCATCGGCATGCCCGACCGCGACTTCTACCTGAAGGAAAATGAGCGCAACACCGCGCTGCAGGCGGCCTATCTCAAGCATCTCGAGAATGTCCTGACGCTCGCGGGCGAAGCCAATGCGGCCGCGCGCGCCAAGGCGATCTATGAGTTCGAAAAGCAGGTCGCGACGGTCCACTGGGACAAGAATGACAGCAGCGACGCGGTCAAGGCCTATAACAAGATGACGATCGCCGAGCTGGCGAAGGCGGCGCCCGGTTTCGACTGGTCGACCTTCATTCGCGGCATCGGGGTCAAGGAAGACACGCTGATCGTATCGCAGCCGAGCGCCTTCACGGGCGAGGCCAAGCTGCTCGCCGATGCGCCGATCGCGGTGATCCGCGACCTGTTGATCGTGCGCAGCCTCGACAGCTTCTCGGGCGTGCTGCCCGATGCTGTCGCACAGGAAGCTTTCTCCTTTTACAGCAC
>JAFAED010000039.1 GCA_023424275.1 Pseudomonadota bacterium
GCCCTGCCGAGCGCATCAGCGTGTCGTCGCCGATCGCGTTGGCGGCGCGCATCGCTTCTTCCATGTCGCCCGGTTCCATCACCGGCTGGCCCGCGCTGTTCTTCGCGCGCGCCGCCCAGACGCCGGCGTAGCAATCGGCCTGCAACTCCATGCGGACCTGCAGCGCGTTGCCCTCGGCCTGCGAACTGCGCCCCTGCGCCTGGCGAACCTGATTCGAGATGCCGCTGATCGTCTGGATATGGTGGCCGACTTCGTGCGCGACGACATAGGCTTGCGCGGCGTCGCCGGCGGCGCCGAAACGCTGTTCGAGCTCGCGGAAGAAGGCGGTGTCGAGGTAGACGCCCTGATCGGCGGGGCAATAGAAGGGGCCCATCGCCGCCTGCGCCGCGCCGCAGCCCGACTCGTTGCGGTCGGTGAAGAAATTGAGCGTCGGTTTCTGGTAGCCGTTGATCAGGCCGCTCCACACCTGATGCGTCGAGCCGAAGACGTTGCAGGCGAACCGCTCGGCATCGGTATCGCACGCGACGTTCGCGCCGCTGCGGCTGTCGGCCATCGGATCGCTCGTCCCGCCGCCGCTGCTCAGCATGTTTGCGCCGGGGCCGAGGAGGAAGAAGGCGACCGCGCCGATCAGCAGGATCGTGCCGCAGCCCATCTTGCGGCCGAGGAGCATCGGCAGGAAGCCGATCAGCAATCCGCCGAGACCGCCGCCTCCGCCGCCGAACCCGCCGCCGCCGCGGCCGAGATCGCGAATATCGTCTCCGGGATCATAATCGTCGAGGCGCATGGGCTTTCTCCGGCGGCAAAGGGTCCTGTCGCCGGGAGTGTTACAGCAGCGCCGGGCAATTGGAAGGGGGTTCGCGGCGGACAAGCCATTGCAAAGGCGCGTGGTGCGGTGCACAAAACGCGCGTTCGCCAACCCGAGGATCGCGAGTCCATGCCCCGCCGCGCCGCCCGTGCCGCCCTTCCGCTGCCCGACCTCGTCGTCCTCGTCCTGCAGGGCGGCGGCGCGCTGGGCGCCTTTCAGGCCGGGGTTTACGAGGCGCTGATCGAACGCGGCATCGAGCTCGACTGGGTCGCGGGGATTTCGATCGGCGCGGTCAATGCCGCGATCATCGCGGGCAATCCGCGCGACGAGGCGGTGGGCAAGCTGCGCACCTTCTGGGACGGCGTCTCGTCGGCGCTCCCCTCGCTGCCGACGCCCGACAACGACTGGGCGCGCGAATGGACGCATATGGGCGCGGCGGCGCAGGTGATGGCGTTCGGCGTGCCCGGCTTTTTTGTCCCGCGCTTCCCGCCGCCGGCCTTCGCCGCGCGACAAACGCCCGAGGCGGTGAGCTTCTACGATACGAGCCCGCTGGTCGCGACGCTCGACCGGCTCGTCGACTGGGACCGGGTCAACAAGGGCAAGGTGCGCCTGTCGGTCGGCGCGGTGGCGGTCGAGACGGGCAATTTCCGCTATTTCGATACGACCTCCGAGACGATCGACGCGCGGCATATCCTTGCCTCCGGAGCGCTGCCGCCCGGCCTGCCGCCGGTCGAGATCGACGGAACCTGGTATTGGGACGGCGGGCTCGTCTCGAACACGCCGCTCGAACATGTCGTCGAGGCCGCGAACGAGGATATGCTGGTGTTCCAGGTCGACCTGTTCCCCGCGCGCGGGCCGCGGCCGCACGACCTGGAAGAGGCCTGGTCGCGCGAAAAGGATATACGCTATTCGAGCCGCACGCGGCGCATCTCGGACGGGCTGGTGCGGCGGCGCAAGGAGCATCGGCTGATCGACCGGATGCTGCAGAAATTGCCCGACGAATTTGCCGAGCTGCCCGAGGTGAAGGCGGTGCGAAAGATGGTCGATTGCAAGGCGCTCAACGTCGTCCAGCTGATCCACGAGCCGCCGGCATGGCAAACGGGCGCGCGCGATTTCGAATTTTCGCGATCGACGATGGAGGTCAACTGGGCGCTCGGCCGCGCCGCCGTCGAAGCGGCGATGAAGGACGGCCACCTGCTCGCCGACAGCATCGCCGAAGGCCGGTCGGACAGTTTCGCGGTGCAATCGAATGCGCTGCGACCAAAGGCCGAACCCGACGTTTCCTGAATCTCCCCCACTGAAAGGATTATCCCATGCGCCTTAAAGGAAAGACCGCTCTCGTCACGGGATCGACGTCGGGTATCGGGCTCGGCATCGCGAAGATACTCGCGGCCGACGGCGCGAATGTCATCATCAACGGTTTCGGCGATGCCGATGCGATCGAGACCGAGCGCAAGGCGCTGGAGGCAGCGAGCGGCGGCAAGGCCGCCTATGACGGGGCCGACCTGACCAAGCCCGACCAGATCGAGGCGATGTTCCAGCGCGCCGACAAGGATTTCGGGGGCGTCGACATCCTCGTCAACAATGCGGGCATGCAGTTCGTGTCGCCGGTCGAGGACTTCCCGCCCGAGAAATGGGACATGATCATCGCGCTCAACCTGACCGCGGCCTTCCACACGATCCGCCATGCGGTTCCCGGCATGCGCAAGAAGAAATGGGGTCGCATCATCGCGACCGCATCGGCGCACTCGCTCGTCGCCTCGCCGTTCAAATCGGCCTATGTCACCGCGAAGCACGGGCTGGCAGGGCTGACCAAGACGGTCGCGCTGGAGGTCGCCGATGCCGGGATCACGGTCAATTGCATCAGCCCCGGCTATGTCTGGACGCCGCTGGTCGAGAACCAGATCCCCGACACGATGAAGGCGCGCAATATGACGCGCGAGCAGGTCATCAACGATGTGCTGCTCGCGGGGCAGCCGACCAAACAGTTCGTGACGGTCGAGCAGGTCGCGGCGCTCGCGAGTTTTCTGACGCGCGACGAGGCGGCGAACATCACCGGCGCCAACCTTAGCGTTGACGGCGGCTGGACGGCCGCCTGACCCGCTCCGCCCTTGAGCAATCTCGTTCGGCCTCCTAAGGTTATCCATCAGGGGACCGGGGAGAAACAGAGAATCATGGGTCGCACCATATGGGTTTTTGCGGTGGCGCTGGGCGTCACCCTGGGGGCGTGCCGCACGGTTCCGCCGGTTCCGCCGTCGGCGGCCGACGCGCCGGCCGCGGCGGATGCGAGCGGAACATGGCGTGCGACCGCGACCGATGCCGACGAGCAACGGATTCGGGGCTGGTACGGCAGTTGGCAGGCGGCGCTCGCCGACGCCCGCGCCAAGGGTTTTGGCGCCGATATCGATCGCGAGGGTCTGTTGCTCCAGCCGATGGCGGCGCTTCCCAATCCGCACCTTCCCGCGGGCGACTATCGCTGCCGGACGATCAAGCTCGGCACGCAGGGAAGGGGTAATCTGTCCTACGTCGCCTATGGCTGGTTCCGTTGCCGGGTCGCGCCCGAACAGGGATTGTCGAGCCTGACCAAGCTGTCGGGATCGCAGCGCCCCGTTGGCCTCATCTTTCCCGACAATCTGAAACGGCAAATCTTTCTTGGAACGCTGGAACTCGGCGACGAGAAGATGGCGGTCAGTTACGGCAACGACCGGATGCGCGACATGGCGGGGC
>JAFAED010000049.1 GCA_023424275.1 Pseudomonadota bacterium
ATCTATGCGACGATCGGCGTCCAGATCGCCTGCCTGCTCGCGACCGGCGCGTTGATGCCCGGCGTATTGCAACAATTGTCGCCCCCGAACCTGCGATCGCGACTGCTGTCGCTGCTCGGCATCTGCAGCGCAATTTCGGGCGGCCTCGCGCCGATGCTGGTCGGCATGATGTCGGGATGGTTCGACGGTAGCCGCGGGCTGCTGACCGTGATGGTCATCATCGGCCTGCCCGCGTGGATAGCGGCCGGGGCGCTGATATCGCTCGCACGCCGGCCGTTCATGACCACCATCGGCGCGCTGCGCGCATCCAGCTGAATTCGATCTTCCAGGGAGCCATAGCATGTCCGTTACCGAAGTGATTGGCGGCGTCAGCGTCCGCGACCCGTTCCGCTGGCTGGAAGATGATGCCGATCCTGCGGTCATCGAGTGGCAACGCGAAAAGAACGCCCGGACGGTCGCAGAACTCGCCGCCTCGCCCCATGCTGCGACCGTCGCCAAAGCGGTGCGTGCAACCTTTGAAGACATCATCATGTGCACCGCGCCCGAACGTTTCGGCGACAACTGGTTCCGCACCCTCCTGCCGCCCGGCGGCACGCACGTCGTCCTTGCCGTGTCGTCGAGCCCGGCAGGTGAAGGACGCGTCCTCGTCGACCCGCAGGATGTCGGCGCCAACGCGACGATCACGCTCAAATTCCCGTCGCCCGATGGCTCACTCGTCCTCGTTGCGATCGTCAACGACGGCGTGCACAGCTATCGTATCGTCGACGTCGCCAGCGGCAAGACAGTGCGCGACGATTTCAGCCAGTTCAGCAATATCGGCTTGAGTGCGTGGGCGCCCGACAACAGCGGCTTCCTCCTCACCACGATGGCCGTCACCGTCGGCGACGACGGCCAGGCGGTCGCCCGCACCCAGATCTGGTGGCAGCCGATCGAAGGGGAAGCCGAACAGCAGGTAATCGAACTCGACCACCTCACCGCCTTTCCGGAAATTTCGGCCGATGGCCGCTGGGCGGCGATCCGGACGAGCCAGGTCGCGCCCTGCCCCCGCTGGCTTCGCAAATTGGACGGCGGCGAATGGACCCCTTTCCTCTCGGCCGAGACTGCGATGTACAAGGGCGCGATCGTCGGCGACGAATATTGGGCGATCACCGACGATGTCTCGGGATGGTGCCGGCTCGTCGCGATCCCGCTGGACGGTTTTCAGGATCGCTCGACCTGGCGCGAAATCCTGCCCGCTCGCAAACATCACAAGCTGTTCTCGCTGTCGCCCTGCGGCGATTTCGTTGCGCTCTCGATCATCGAATCCGGGATCATGCAATTGAAGTCGCTCGACCGGAACGGCACCGATCGCGGCAATGTCGCGCTTCCGGGCGAAGGAGCGTTCGGCCTGTTCGGCCTTGGCTACATCCTTGGCATCGCGATGCCGATAGTCGCGCCCGACGGCAATGGCTGCACCTTCGTCCACAGCGGCTTTGATCGCAGCCCCGGCGTCTATCGCGCCGACCTTGCCACGCTGGCGGTCGAGGAGGTCGAGCCGCCGAAGCACAACCTGCCCGATCGCGAGGTCGTGCGTTTGTCCACCGAGGGTCCGAACGGCGACATATCCTATTGGCTGATGCGCAAATCTTCGACGCCGCTCGACGGCTCGGCGCCCGTCATCGTGATGGGCTATGGCGGGTTCAACGCCCCCGAGATCCCGCACTATACCACGCTGGCTGCGGCTTGGACGGAGCTCGGAGGCATCTGGGTACATAGCCAACTCCGCGGCGGCGGCGACCGCGACACGGCTTTCTGGGAAGCCGGGCGCATGCACCGCAAGCAGGGGACGTTCGACGACCTTTATGCCGTGATCGAGGATATCCATGCGCGCGGCTTCGCGGTGCCTGCGCGCACGGGCATCTGGGGAACCTCGAACGGCGGCCTGCTCGTCGGTGCCGCCGTGTCGCAGCGCCCCGACCTGTTCGGCGCCGCGGTCGCGCAGGTTCCGATCCTCGACCTGATGCAGATCCGCAAGGATCCCGCCACGCTGGGCATCGCGATGGCCGATTATGGCAATCCCGAAAACCCCGCCGACGCGCCGGTCATGCATGCCTATTCGCCCTATCACAATGTGAAGCCGGGTACCGCCTACCCCGCCCTGCTGTGCGACGCCGGCGCCGACGATACCGTCTGCCCGCCCTGGCACAGCCGCAAGATGATCGCCGCGATCGAGGATGCCAGCGTTTCCGGGCGACGCACCGCGCTGCGCGTGCGCGACGGGGCCGGTCATAACCAGATGACCAGCGAACTCCTAATCCTGCGCGACATCGAAGAACTGACCTTTTTCCATGACGAACTCGCGCGGGCCAAAGTGGCAGGTTAGCGAAACGCGCGGCAGCTATTCGATCGGTGAACGATGTTGAACCAGACAGAACGGAACCCGCATGGCCGGACGCACGCCGAAGAATAGCGTGGAAGACTGGATCGCAGCCGGACAGCGCATGCTGGTCGACGATGGGATCGCCGGTCTGAAAGTCGACCGGCTGGCGAGCCGCCTCGGCGTCTCACGCGGTGGCTTCTACCACCACTTCGGCGACCGGGACGACTTTCTCGACCGGTTGGTCGCCCATTGGGAGGCGACATGCCGTTTTCTGCCCGGCGCGCCGCCGCCCGCAAAGCCGGGGCAGGCGGCCGCGTGGCTGGATGCAACCATCGATCGGCTGATCGAAGCCGACGGCTATGATTATCATTTCGACCTCGCGATGCGCGAATGGGCCCGCACCGACAAGCGCGTGGCCTGGGCGGTCGAGCGCGCCGATCGCGAGCGGCTCGAAACGCTGGGGAAATTCTTCGAAGCGATCGGATATGAGGGAGAACATGCCGCGACCCGCGCGCGCGTCTTCTATTATCACCAGATCGGCTACTACGCGATCGGCGTCCGACAGAATATCGCCGAGCGCCGCAAGAATGCTCGACTATATATGGACATATTGTGCGGCGAGCAGGCGCTTCTGGCAGCCCGTTCGGGATCGCCGAGCCGCGCCCGCGCGGCCTGAAATGGGTGTGCGCGGGCCCGCGCTCAGCCCGGCGGCATATGCTTCAGGAACCAGCCCATCTCGCGCGCGGTGAAGTCGAAGATAGCGGGCATGGTACGGACGCCGTGCCCCTCGTTCGGATAGGTCACGAGCGCGCTCTCGATGCCGAGTGCCGATATTGCGCGGTGGAATTCCAGCGCCTGTCCCGGCGGCGTGATGTGATCGAGCCCGCCGCAGATATTGAGCGTCGGTGTCTTCACGCGGGCGGCATGATGGACCGGACTATGCGCGAAATATTTGCCCGCCGGGTTGCTGACATGATCGGCGAGGAACATTTCGCAGAAGGACGGCACGTTGCAGGTGAAGTGGAGGCTGACCCAGTTGGCGATCGGCGCGACGGGTACGGCCGCCGCGAAACGCTGATCCTGCGTGATCAGCCAGTTGCTCATATAGCCGCCATAGCTGCCGCCGGTGACGCCGATACGTTTCGGGTCTGCGATGCCTGCCTGCTCCAGCGCGTCGAGCCCCGACAGATAGTCATGCGTATCGGCCCCGCCCATATCGCCGAACACATGGCGCGCGAACGCCTGCCCGCGCCCGCTCGACCCGCGCGGATTGGGCTGGAACAACGCGTAACCCGCCGTCAGCGCCATTTGCGCAAAGGCCGAACGTCCGATGTACAACGGCCGCGTATACCAGACCGGACCGCCATGAACCTGCATGATCAGCGGGTGCGGCCCGTCGCCATGCGGCGTGATCAGCCAGCCGTGGATGTCGAGCCCATCGGGCGCCTGCCAGCGGAAGTCGCGCGCGGTGCCGAGCGGCGCGACGATGGCATCGGTCTCGGGCGAGCCGAAGCGCCGGATCTGGCGTTCCTCGCCATCCTCGAACGCGAAGAGCGTCGGGGGCACGAAGAAGGATTCGGTCAGGAACAGGAAATTTGCGGGATCGGTCCCCAAAGGCGCCACTTCGGGAAACATCGTGCCCGACGGCGTGCGTTCGTGCCCTCGCCAGAGCTCGCGGCTCGTCTGCAACCGCGTGTCGAGCAGGCCGACGATTGTGTTCGGGCCCTGCGCCCCGACGAAAAGCAATCGGTCGTCATCACGCCAATGGAGCTGCACGACATCGGCATCGAGCGTCGCCGGAGCGGTAAGCGCGCCGCTGGCGACGTCGATCAATCGCACGTCCCCCGCGACGATATCGCGGTCACTACACACCGCCTCGACCACGGCGACGGTCTCGCCCGACGGCGAGACGGCGAGCCAGCCGAGCTGGTCGGCGGGCGTGTACAGCGAGCGGACCACATCGCCGCCGACCGCGATCAGCCGCACGTCGGCGCCATACCACCAATTTTCCTCGGGCTGGTCGGAACAGATGGCAGCGATATGGTCGGTTCCGCACCACGCCGCCTGCCAAATATTCACGCCCGCAGGCGTGACGCGGCGCGCACTGTCCGCCGCGACATCATAGAACCAGATACTACGCCATGCGGCGGCTTCGGGCCCGCCCTCGATCACCGGTGCCCAGTCGGGCTGGCTCGAATCCGCCGCATCGAGCCCGATCGCCATCGCCCCCTGCGCGCCCGCGAGATCCGAGCCATATCCGGCGACGCTTAGCAGGATCTTCCTCCCGTCAGCGGACCACTGCAGCGCCTCGACGAAACCGTCGACCGGCGCGACCGCGCGATCGGTGCGCGTTTCCAGATCGAAGATCCGCACACGGTTGACATGCGCCTGTTCGCGGTCCGACAAATAGGCGATCGACCGCCCGTCAGGCGAGTATTTCGGGGCGCTGTCGGATCGCGGGCCGTGGGTGAGCGTCTCCATTTCGCCCGAGGCGAGGTCGACCAGCACGAGGCGTGTCGTCGATCCGCCGTCGCGCGACGACAATCCTTCGAGCGCGTCGCATATCGAGGCCGCGGCGACGGCGTGCCGCCCGTCGGGGCTCGCCATCAACTGGCCCAGCAGCGCCGCTTCGCCCGTCCCTGGGCGTAACCAGGCCGCGGTCAGCGTTTCCGCCTGCTTGAACAGCGGAGCGTTGCGGAGGTCCGCGCGGGTCGCCACATCGGTCATGCACGCGGTCCCGCTGCTTTGAGCCCGACCTGATCCATCGCAAAGGCCAGCCATTCGCCGTTCCAGCGCGCGCTGCTGGCAGGGTCGATCGTGCCATGACCGGTATCGCGCCAGACGCGGAGGTGGATCGGCCGATCTCCGGTGTTGGCCTCGTCGAGCCGCGCGGTGAATTTGCGGCCGTGGAAGGGCATACAGCCCAGATCCTTTTCGCCGAATATCTGATAGACAGCAGGATAGTCCACGCCGTCGCGGACATTGTGATAGGGCGACCAGCGCCGGATGCTGACGGCGTGCCCGGGCTCGTTCGGGTCGCCATAATCCTCGAAAAAGATCGCCCGCACACCCGCGACCGCCGGCGTGTCGGGCAGCGGCTCCATCATGTCGAAGATCGGAACCGTCGGCACGACCGCGCGCCACAGATGCGGTTGCTGCACGATCGCCACGCCGGCCAGCAAGCCACCGTTGCTGCCCCCCATGAAGACCATCTTGTCGGGAACCGAAATGCCGTCGGCGATCAGCGCCTCGGCCACGGCCTCCAGATCGTCGAACGTGTTCTGCTTGTTGAGCAGCCGCCCGCCATCGTGCCAAGCCTTGCCATATTCGCCGCCGCCACGCAGCGACGCCTGAACGAAGATGCCGCCCGCCTCGATGAAGGGAACATGCGTAGCCGGGAAAGACGGCAGCTGCGACAGGTTGAAGCCGCCGTAAGCGTAGACGAGCGTCGGTTGCGGGCGCGCCAGATCGACGTCGCCGCGGCGCACGATGAAATAGGGAATGCGCGTGCCGTCGCGGCTGGTCGCGAAACGCTGTTCCGCAATCGTATCGGCCATCCGGTGCTTCGCCTCGCCGATCTGGCGCAGGTCGCCGGTTTCGGGATCATGGATGAACAGGACGGAGGAGCGCGTGAATGTGGAGTGCGTCAGCGCGAAGACATCGGTGGGACGCGCCGCCCGTTCGGTAAGCATCGACTGCGACGACCCGGGGGTTTCGAGCGGCAGCGTCTCGACGAGCCGGCCGTCGAGATCGAATACCCGCACGCGGAGCGACACATCGACGAGATCGCCGACATAGAGCCGCCGACCGACCACGCCAGCCCAGCCGATGAAGCCCTCGCCCTCTGGCACCAGCTCTCGCCAACTGCCCATATCGCGCGACGTCGCTGCGGGGATCGCGACCACGCGCCCGCGCGGCACGCCATTGTTGACACGCGCGACATAGGTTTCGCCATCGATCCAGCCGCCGTCGCATTCACCTTCGAATCCATCGGGCAAGAACGGCGTCGCCTCGAGCGTGGCGAGATCGAGATGGACCAGCGCGACATGTTCGTGCGGTTCGGTCACCACCACGCCGCGGCGGCCGTCGGGCGAGACCTGCAGCGTCAGCCCCGAATGCTTCGCCGCGACGAGATGCTCGGGCAGCGTCACCGCCGACCGCTCGGTCGCGCCCTCGGCAACCGGCACGAAACGAAGCTCATGCACACCTTCCGTCGTGCGGCCGTCGATCCAGAAGCCGCTTTCGTCGGGCAGCCAGCCCGGCCGCGCGCCCGAATAGAGGATCGCGGCGGTATCGAGCATATGCCGCCCCGTTTCGGTTTCATAGACCGACCATCGGCCCATCATGTCGCCGTCCACCCCCCACGCCACCGCAACGAAACGCCCGCGCGGCGCCGGCTCCATGAAGGCGAGCATCACATTGCCGCCGCCGTTCGCCCGCAAAATGGCGTTCCTCGACAGCACCGTCCACCCCGGACCGTCGGGCTCGTCGCTCGCGCGCAAGAGCTGGTCACCGTCCTCCTCGGCATAGCCAAACCAATAAGCCCCCCGCTTGCGCGGCACGAAATAGCCGCCGGCGTCAGCAAGCTGCAGCAACCGATCGCGCACCGGCACATAGTTCGGCGACGCCTCCGCGGCCTCGCGCGCGATCCGGTCGCGTTCCCACTGCCATTCGAGGCTTTCAGGAGTATCGCCCTGCAGATGCGCGAAACGATCTTCGAAGGTAACGCCGCCGATCGTTTTCTGGACGGGTTTGGCTTGCATATCTGGGTATCTCCGTAATCTCGAAAAACTCTAGTCACCGCCCGCGGCGATGCGATTTGCGAGCGGACGAATTGCTTCGGCGATCTGCCGAAATCGGCGCGCAGGGATCAGGCGTCCGTTTCGACCCGCGCCTTGATGGCGGTCAGATAGGCGATGAGATGCGTGTCCGCGCCCGCCGTCATCTCGGCGAGCCTTGCTGCCACTCCGGCCCGTGCATCGCCTGCAGGCATGTCGACCGAAAGCTGCGCGTGGCAATCGATCGCATAGCGCGTGCCGCCGTGGATCTCCTGCGCATGATAGGTCGCATAAACGCGCATACCGCCGGGAACCGACAGATAGTCGGCCATGGCGCTCAACCGCCGCGCCGTCTCGTCGTGCTCGGTAATATGGACAACCCGCTCGTCGATCACGCCATTATGCTCGAAACGCATGCGATAGCCGCCGAACACGGCCGCCGGATCGTCGAGCGGCTCGACAATTCCATATTCGCGGAACTTCTTCGCCTCGACATAATCGTCGATGATCGTCTGCCAAACGGCGTCGGCAGGCGCCGCCATATCCACGGCAACATGATTTACCATCGTCGCGGAGATTGTCCCGGACATGCGTTCCTCCTCTCTTCGGGGACATGTCGGTCTCGGTCGCCGGCTTGTCCTGACCGTCCCCGTTCGTGAGGACCGAGAGCAATCTACGGCGATGGCTGGACGCGCTCCATTCGATAACGTACAATAGTGTATGGTGATCGACCAAATGTCGACGGAGGAGGTCATGGATCGCAACACGAGCGGAACGTCCAAGCTGGTCGCAGCATCCGGCGGCCGGCCCCGCGCCAAGCACCGCGCGATTTCCAGCCGACGCCGCCCGCGCCGTTTTCCGGTTGTAGCGGAGGCGCTGCAGCCGGTCATACTCGATGATCAGATGAACGATTATTCGGTCGAGGCGGACAGCGCCGATCCCGACATGGACATGTTCACCTCGCTCGGCGACCCGCGCCATTTTCGCGTTCAGGGGTCGACTGGCGATGCCTATGGCTATTATGAATATTGCCGACTGGAAGAAGGCTTTTTCGCCTATATCTGCGACGCAACCTATCTTGTGCCCCTCCCGATATCGATCGTCGCCGAAAATATGATCCGCGTCCGCGTCGCCAGCGACGGTGACGGCGAATATGCGACCGCCGACGGCGAACTGCTCGACCTCAAGGGGCCGAGCGCGTCGATCGTCATCGAGCCGCCGGGGCAGCAGCCCGCAGTGGCGGTGTCGGCTGGACACAATCTCTCTGCCGAAGTCTATGTCCACCGCGACATGCTGGCGCGCCTCTACGCCCGCGACGATCATGAACTGCCTGCCGTCCTGCAAACCTTCCTTGCTGGTAACCTTCAGCATACGGTTGCCCGCCGCCTGCCGCTGAGTCCGCAAATCCTGCGCGCGCTCGAGGATTTGCGGGGTTGCACGCTCGAGGGTCGGAGCCGGCGCCTCGTCATCCGCGCGAAGGCCATCGAGATATTATGCTACGCAATCGAGGCACTGGCGCAGGATGAAAATGGCAGCAGCGCGCCCGAAGCGTCGAAGATTGCGGCAAATGGCGTGCTGAAGGCGCAGCGGCTGCTGGCGGAGAATTTCGTCACCCCGCCATCGCTCGACGACCTCGCGCACAAGGTCGGGATGAGCCGCAGCAGCCTGTGCGCCGCTTTCCGCCAGATCGTGGGGCGATCGGTCTTCGACTATATCGGAGACCTCCGGATGCAGGAAGCACTGGCAATGCTGAATCGGCAGGACGCGACGATCGCCGAAATCGCCTATGCCGTAGGATATGGTCACCCATCCAGCTTCTCGGTCGCGGTTCAGCGGCGCTTCGGCACCACCGCCAGCGAACTCCGCCGTCGGGAACTGGCTTCCACATTAGAGCACCGGCCGGCCGCGATGGACCTATGACAAATATCTGCCCGAAAATGCCGACATTCTCGGATTCGAACCTGCGGGGCGGATATGAGCGCTCCCTTAAATCCGCACTCGCCAACTCTTTCTAAGATTTGACGATTCGGATTCAGAGCATTTGGGAAGCATCTTGGTACGTACCGAAAATTTTCGGATCGATACCAACAACAATACCAGCAAATTGCTCAAACAGCGCGAACCAGGAAAAACACATCGGATGCTCTAAGGCGACGTGGAACCGTCTGAACCCCAGCTTTTCAGCCAAGTTTTCATGCTGAAAGTGAGACGCCATGATACCGTGCGGGACGTCTTGGAACGGGCCTGGCAGGGGCAGCAGGACTCGAACCCGCGACCCTCGGTTTTGGAGACCGATGCTCTACCAACTGAGCTATACCCCTAGGCCGGAGTGCGCCACTAGCCGGATTGGGCGGTCCCGGCAAGGGGGATCGCGGCTTGCGCGCACGAGCCGGGCTGATATGCGCAATTTCGCATGAGCAGCGCCGCCTCCCCTGCCGCCCCCGACGGCCCGCCGCAAAATTATCTGGGCGGGATCGGGCTGCGCCTGCTGGCGATGATCAGCCTGTCGCTGATGTTCGTCCTCGTCAAAAACATCGACGCGGCGGGCATCCATATCGTCGAGAGCCTGTTCTGGCGGCAGGCGCTCGTCCTGCCCTTCCTGCTGGCCTGGGTGATGGCGACGAGCGGGCTGTCGTCGCTCAAGACGACACGGATCGGGGCGCATGGCCGGCGAATGCTGATGGGGCTGACCGGCATGGCGTGCAATTTCGGTGCGATGATCCTGCTGCCGATGGCGGAGGCGACGACGATCAGCCTGTCGGTGCCGATCTTTGCGGTGATCTTTGCAGCGCTGCTTCTGGGCGAAGCGACGGGGTGGCAGCGGTGGAGCGCGGTGATCGTCGGCTTTGTCGGCGTGCTCGTCGTGCTCGACCCGCTTGCGAACTTCGCCGGCGGCTTTGGCGGCACCCACGGGATCGGCACGCTCGTCGCGCTGACCGGGGCGATCATGACCGCGCTGATCACCATTGCCGTGCGCGACCTTGGCCGTACCGAAAATGCGGCAACGATCGTCTTCTGGTTCAGCCTGCTTTCGATGATCCCGCTGGGGATCGCCCTGCCCTTTGTCTTTACACCGCACAGCCTGCACGAATGGTTGCTGCTGATCGGGCTCGGCTTCCTCGGCGCGATCGTCCAGATGTCGCTCACCGGCGCGCTACGCCTCGCCCCCGTGTCGGTCGTGATCCCGATGGATTATTCGAGCCTGCTGTGGGCGATTGCCGCAGGCTGGTGGTTTTTCGGCACGCTGCCCGCCGACACGACATGGGTCGGCGCGCCGTTGATCATTGCGTCGGGGCTGTTCATCGCCTGGCGCGAACATCGCCGCCATATCGACCGTCCGAAGGAGGTTGCCGCATGACGAGCCAAAACACCCGGCCGATATTATACCATTGCCCCGACGCGCGCTCGCTGCGCTGCCTGTGGGCGGTCGAGGAGGCGGGCATCGACGTCGACCTGCGCCTGCTCAAATTCCCGCCGCGCGCGTTCGAGCCCGACTATCGCGCGGTCAATCCGTTGATGACCATCCCCGGCTGGGTCGAAGACGGGCGGCTGATGACCGAATCGGCCGCGATCTGCGAACGCATCGCCGAGGGAACCCCGCTCGAGGTACGCCGCGACGAGGCCGATTACTGGGATGCGCGCAACTGGCTACACCGCAGCGATGCGACGCTGACCTTTCCGCTCGCGATCATGATCCGCTACACGCGCGTGGAGCCCGAGGAGCGGAGACTGAGCCAAGCGGTCGCGGATTACAAAGCCTTTTTCGGCGGCCGTGCGAAGAGCATCGAAGCGGCGCTGGGCGACGGGCGCGAATGGCTTGTCGCGGGGAGGTTCACGATTGCCGATATCGTGATCGGCTATGCGGCGTTTCTGGCGACGACGCTGGGTGCCGACGACGTGCTGGGCGAGGCGACGAAAGCATGGCTTGCGCGCTGCACCGCGCGCGACGGATTCCAGCGGGCACGCGAACGGCAAAAGGGCCGATGATGGTTCCGGTTCGCCCGCCCTATACGGCTTGCCGGGGTTCCTCGCCGAACATCACCTCGTCGCGCCGCCCAAGCGCCGACCGGGCGGCGGCACATTCTTGATAGCTTGCGCGTCGAATAATATCGGCGGGTTCGCACCCGTGCTGGACCGCCACCTGTTCCATCTGTCGTGCCATTTCCGCAAAGGGCCGAAGCGCCGCCTCAAGTTCTTCGATGCGATCGGTCATGGGCGCGTGCGTCCTTTCTGGTGGAAATCCCCGATGCTAATTCGGCAAGAAGGAGAAGGTTCCATCGGGCACGAAAATATTCGATCGGTGTTCGGCCAGACGAACGTGGCAACGCCGCGAGGCCTGTCCCAAATCTTTCCGGCGTCGGGACGGTGCGCGTTGGCGCGACCGAGCGAATAGGTTAGACCCCGGCGATGGAAACGCCCCGAGTCCGGAATTTCGGCATCATCGGCGCGGGCCGGGTCGCCCAGGCGCTCGCGCTCGGATTCGCGCCGCATTCGGCCGCCCCGCCGCTGTTGTGGGGGCGCTCGCACCAAGGTGCGAGCGCGGCGGCCGCGCGCGTCAACGGCGTCGCGGCCCGGACCGTCGACGATCTGGCTAGCGCCTGCGATATCGTCGCGATCGCCGTGTCCGACGACGCACTCGACCATGTGGCGGCCGATCTCGCGGCCAGACTACCGGCCGGCCGCACGCTGTTCGTCTTTCACGTCAGCGGGCGGAGCGGCGCGGCGATCCTGGGGCCGCTTCGTGCAGCAGGTGCCCTGACCGCGGCGGTGCATCCGGCGATGACCTTTACCGGCGCGCCCGAAAGCGAAGTCCGGCGCATGGCGGGCGCGCGGTTCGCGATCACCGGGTCCACCCCCGAAGCAAACGCGCATGCGCAGCATATCGTGTCATTATTGGGCGGCGTTGCGGTCGAGATCGCCGAAGAGCGACGCGCGCTGTATCACGCCGCGCTCTGCCATGCGTCGAACCATCTCGTTACGCTGATCGCGGGCGCATCGGACGCGCTGGCCGATGCAGGGGTCGACGACCCGGCGGCGCTGCTCGCCCCGCTCGTCCGCGCCGCGCTCGAAAACAGCCTTGCGCACGGGTTCGCCGGATTGTCGGGACCGCTGCTGCGCGGCGATCACCATACAATCGCCGATCATCTGGATGCGCTGGGTGCGTTCAGCCCCGACCTGCTGCCCGCCTATCGCGCGATGGCGCGGGCGACGACCGACGAGCTGGCGCGGGGCGGCGCCGCGGTCGCACCCGAACTCGACCCGATGCTGCGCTGACGTCGCGTCAGTTCACCATCCGCTCGTAACCGGCCCAATAGGGCGCGCGCAGATCCTTGCGAAGGATCTTGCCGCTGGCGTTGCGCGGCAGCGCCTCGATCACGTCGATGCTGCGCGGGCATTTGAACGGGGCGATGCGTTCGCGCGCCCAGGCGATGATGTCGGCTTCCTCGACCGTCGTGCCGGGCTTTGCGACGACGACCGCTTTCACCGTCTCCCCCCATTTCTGGTCGGGGATGCCGATGACCGCGACCTCCTGCACCGCGGGATGCCCAAAGATCGCGCTTTCGACCTCGGCCGGATAGACATTTTCGCCGCCGGTGATGATCATGTCCTTCATCCGGTCGTGGATGAAGAGATAGCCGTCGGCGTCGAGGAAGCCCGCATCGCCGGTACGGATCCAGCCGTCGTCGGTCATCGTCTTTGCGGTCGCATCGGGCAGGTTCCAGTAACCGATCATATTGTTCGACGAGCGTGTCACGACCTCGCCCACCTCGCCCGTCGGCACCGATTGACCGTCGGGGCCGAGGATGACGATTTCGACCCCGGGAAGCGCCTTGCCCGCCGAGCGCATGCGCGCATTGCCCGCCGGATCATGATCCTCGGGCGGCAGCATCGAGATGGTGCCCGTGGTTTCGGTCATGCCATAAGCCTGAATGAACTGCGCGCCGAAGACCTGGATGCACTGGCGCAGCAGTTCGAGCGGGATCGGCGCCGCGCCATAAAGGATATATTTGAGGCGGCTGTAGTCGACGCTGGCGCAGCGCGGGTGCATCAACAGCATCTGGAGCGCCGCGGGGACCATGAAGAAGCGCGTGACGCCATGCTGCTCGACCGCATCGAACACCCCATCAGGATTGAATTCGGCAAGCACCACGCCGGGAAGCCCGGCCGCAAGCGCCATGATGCCAAGCCCGGTGCCGCCAATATGCGCGCATGGCATCGCGACCAGCACCGCCTCGTCATCCTCCCATTTGGTATAGGGCATGTCGAGGGTGCTCGAATGTTTGCGCAGCGCGAACAGGTTGCGGTTCGAAAGCACGGCGCCTTTTGGGTTGCCGGTGGTGCCCGAGGTATAGAGCTGGAGCACCGCGTCATTGGCGCCCGACGGCTCGAATGGCACGCGCGCGGCCGCGTTGATCATCGCCCAGGCATCGGCAGCGCCGACGATTGCGGGGTCGTTCTGAAGCTTTCCGGCAAGCTGGTCGGCCAGCCCGTCGAACCCCGGACCGGCGAAGACCATCTTGGCTTGCGTATCATTGACGATGAACGCCCATTCGGCCGGCGACAGGCGCCAGCCGATCGGCGCCATCACGATGCCCGCGCGCGCGGCTCCATAGAAAAGCGTGAAATAGAGGTCGCTGTTCTTGCCGATCCACGCAATCCGGTCGCCCTTCTTCAACCCCGCGGCGATCAACGCCGAGGCGGCGCGCGCAGTAAGATCGTCGAGCTCTGCATAGCTGTAAACGCGGTCCTCTTCGCGCATCGCCACACGGTCCGGACGTTCGTCCGCCCAATGGGTCAGGAATTCGTCGAACGTAAACAGCTCCGAAACGTCGCGGCCCATCGCCTCTCTCTCCTCGAATCGCGTCTTTTGCGCGGCATCGGAAAAAAGCTAGCGCTTATACTCGCAAGGTAAAGCGCCGATCGCCCTATCCTGTCAGGGACGTCAGGTGCGGCGCAACAGCAGCATCAGATTGTTGGCGGGCATCGCGCGGCGTTCGGCGAAGGCCAGCCCGGCGGCGGCAGCGGCCGCCTTGACGGCTTCGATATCGCGCAGGCCCCATGACGCATCGCGCGTACGAAGGCTCGCGTCGAAAGCGAGATTGCTCTCCGCCGTCGGCGTATCGGGTTCGGTATAGGGGCCATAGAGGATCAGCGGCGCACCGGCGGGAAGCAGGCGCGCGGCACCCGCGAGTAGCCCCAGCGTCGCCCCCCACGGGCTGATATGCACCATGTTGATGCAGAGGATCGCATCGGCACGATCGACGGGCCAGCCTTCGGATGACGCGTCGAGCGCGAGCGGTGGAGCGAGGTTCGCGAGACCCGCTTCATCGCGCCAGGCCGCGATCGAGGTCAGGCCCGCAGGGTCGGGGTCGCTCGGCTGCCAGTCCAGATGCGGAAAGGCGGCCGCGAAATGGACGGCATGCTCGCCCGATCCGCTCGCCACCTCCAGCACCGTGCCCGTGGCGGGCAGCCAGTCGGCCAAGACCGCCACGATGGCATCGCGGTTGCGCAGCGTCGCGGGCGCGTGGCGCTTGTCCGCCGCCGCGCCGTCGCCCGGCATCCACGGCTGCGGGGTCACGTTTTCGCCTGCGCCCGCGCCCGGCGCTCCCCCACGATCAACCAGCCGAACAGGCCGACGGGTCCCGCCATCAGCGTCAGGAACAGGAAGGGAAATTGCACGACGCGGCTGAAACCCTTTTGGTCGGCGTCGCGGGCGATCCACATCCCGGTGAACAGGTCGAACGCCAGATAATGGATCCACCCCATCGTCGTCCCGCCGGGGCTGTCGAACAATTTCATCACGCCTTTCAGCGTCGTGAAATCGGCGCCGCTCGCGCCGCCGGAGTCGATACCGCCGGTCATGAAGCCGACGATCAGCACGGTATAGGCGTGGCAGAGCAGGAATACGC
>JAFAED010000061.1 GCA_023424275.1 Pseudomonadota bacterium
ACCGATGATGCGGAGCGCGAAGCGGTCGTACAGCGTCAGCATCGCATAGCTTGTGGCGGTCAACAGCAGCGCGGCGCCGATCTGGCCCGCCGACAGCGCGTCGAAGGCGCGCCGGATTTCGTGCGGACGGACCGAATGCAACAGCCGGAACAGCGCGGCAAGACCGGCTGCTGCGACCGCCAGTGCTGCCGCGATCGACAGGAGTCGCCGGTTGTGCCGGCTCCATAAAACCGCCTTTTCCAGCTGCGTCATTGCCGTGTCCAATCCTGTCGCTTGCAGATCAATCCGCCGAGGATGCAGCCCGATATGCGCAGGCTGTCCGGCGTGCGCAGTTCGATCGTCGAATAGAAACGACGCCCTTGATCGGGAACATAGACACGGCCCGTCCAGCGGCCGGCGCCGCTCGCGCGATAATCGCTGAGCAATTCGGTGCCGACGAGCGCGTTCACCCCCGCGTCGCGCGCGTCGGCGATCGCCTTGGGACCCGCCCACACGATGTTGCCGCACAAGAGCGATCCGCAGCGACGCGTTTGCACAAGCAGCGTGCCCTTGGGGTTTTGCCACAGGCCGATCGGCGTTGCCGGCACCGTGGCATCGGCGCCGCTGCCGGCCATCATCAACAGCAATGCCATTGCCAGGGTTCGCATCTCATTCGCTCCTTGCTGGTTGCGGGGCGGGTCGCGAGCCGCCCAAATCGGGCAGGATGGCGGTTTCGAGGGCATGGTCGTCCCCGTTCAGCCTGTGTCCGCCGGGCAGGATGACACGCCGAACATTCGGCATCCGCAGTTCGGGGCACAGGCTGTCCGTTTCGTCGGCGCCCCGGATGCAGGTCACGGGCACCCAGGTCAGCCGCGATGCGGTCGGCCAGGCGCGCTGGTCGGGGGTTTCGAGGCCCGCCAGCTCGACGGGCGATGCGCGAAAAACGATATCCTCGCCCGGCACGATGAGGATGACCGCACGGATCGGCCGGCGGGCGTCGGCCGAAAATCGTGCCAGCCCGGCGTGCAGCATATCGGCGCCGAACGATTGGCCGATCAGGACGACATGCCTTGTTTTCCCGAGCTTCATCGCGCGTGTCATCGCGATATCGATCGACCGCGCGGCCTCTTCCGCGGTGCGCCGCCGCGAGAAGAAGGTCAGCGAGTTGACGGTAACGATCGCATAGCCGCGCGCGTGCAGGCGGGCGGCGATCTTTGGCGTCATGCCCATGCGGTTTCCGGTGTCGCCCGACAGGATGACGACCGCCGGCTTGCCGGCACCGGCGTCTGCGGCGGGCAAGTCGGCCAGCCACGGGCCGTTATAATAGCCGGCGTAGAGATAGGTCGCCGAGGCGGCGACGACCGCCGCGAGCGCCAGCGCGGCAAGCCATGTCCTGATGCGATCTGCTTTGCGATCGGTCGTCATCGCGGTCGGTCCCTTTGCGTCTGGGAGCGACGATAGGCGCATGGTGATACCCGGAAGCTGGCCCGTGGATTACGATATTGTCATGTTGCGGCCATGCCCCGGTTGGATCGCGGGGGTTAGAAGGGGGGGTGTCCAAGACGGGGACCATCCCCCTGAAACTCTCGCCGGTTCCCGTCTGGACATTCCGGTTCGCCGCATCCGCTTTTGCGCGGATCCAAGGAGTGAAGAATATGGCAAAATTTCGTACCCTCGTCGGCCTCGGCCTGGCATCGACGATGATGATCACCGCGCCGGTTTTCGCCTCGACCGCCACCGCCAAGCCCGCCAAGCCGGTCGTGGCGTCCAAGACCGCGACCGCCGGAACGTCGAAGCGCGCCGCCGGTACGCATGCGGCCAAGCCCGCCCATGCCAGCGAAAAGAAGGGCGGCTACTGACCGCCGCCCGACCCTCGATAGAACAAGCAGGCTCGGCAGGGCGGACCCCGGCACCCGCCAGCCCTGACCAGCCTGCCGCCCGGCCAGTTCCCATTCTCGCAGGAACTGGCCGGTTCGCCATATAGGCGATGGTCGGCGATGGCCGATGGCGACGCGCTTCCGCTGCGGCGCGGCGGCTTGCCGCGTCCTTTGCACGGCCGGGCCACAACGCATTTGGAGCAATGCCGCGCGATGCGGCACGGGCAGTCATTGCTGTTCGACAGGAGCGTTCCGATGTCCGTGTTTTTCCGTCCGCTTGCCGCGCTATGCCTGGCCGGCGCCTTATTGTCCCTTGGCCCGGCAGCGCAGGCACAAGGTCCGGTGCCGGCCGCGTCGCTGACGCCCGGGACCAAAATCTATGACCAGGATGGTCAGGAGATCGGACAGATTGTCAAGGTCACGGGCGACCGGATTGCGGTGGCGATCGGTGGCAGCGGGCTTGTGGTGTCGAAGGACGCTTTTGTGAAAACGGGTAAAGGCCCGGCCCTCAAGGCATCGAAGGAGAAAATTCTCGCCGTGCTGAAGGAGGCCGAGGCCGACGCGACGGCGGTCGAAAGCGTGCTGAAGCCGGGGGCCGATGTGCACAGCGCCGACGGCGCCGCCGTGCTTGGAAAGGTCAAGACCGTTGCACCGCAGGGCGCGGTACTCACGACGAGCGATGGCAATATCACCATGCCGCGCGCGGCATTTTTCGTATCGAAGAAGGGGTTGGCGGTGAAGGTCAACCAGAAGCAGTTCGTCGAGGGCGTCCGCGCGGCGCGGGCGCAGAAAAAGGGCGGCTGACGCCCCGCAACAAATGCCGATTTTTCCGGAAAAAATGTCGGACCTATCTCAAGGTGCAGGTCTGCCTGCCCCTTCGATAAACCGGTCCTGTCGAACCGCACGATATCTATAGGGGGCCAAACGCGCGATCCCAGTCTCTCAACAAATGACGAAAGAGGAGACTGACATGACTCTCGACGCTGTCCTGCAAACCGAAAAACCGGCGCTCGATGAGCCGGTCCCCTCGCGCTACGCGCTGCAAGTCGGCGATATCGACGTGCTGGTGATCAGCGACGGCGTGCTGCCG
>JAFAED010000084.1 GCA_023424275.1 Pseudomonadota bacterium
CCGAATCTTATTTGTCGAATATTTGCCGGCGGTTTGGGCGGGGGGGGGGGGTTTGGGGGGGGGGCGCCACCGCGACGGTGGCGGGGGCGTCCTGCACCGCGGCCGGGGCGCAACCGGCGGCGGCGAGAAGCACGAGGCCGGTCGACAGGCGAGTGAGGATGCGAAGGTGCGACACGTTTTTCTCCCGGATTTTCCGATGGCTTTTGCCGATGGCGGGGGGCTTGCCATAGCGCCCCGGCGCGCGCAATGGCGTGGGGCATGTCGCTCTTCGCTTCCCTGACCGACGCCGCTTATGCGCTCGTCCGCCCGATCGTCCACGCCACCGATGGCGAGGCGGCGCATAATCTGACGCTGAGCGCGCTCGAACCGCTGCCGCGTGCGCGCAGCGCCCTCACCAGCCCGATCATCGCGACCGAGCTGGCGGGCATCAGCTTCCCGAACCCAGTCGGGCTCGCGCCCGGCTTCGACAAGGATGCGCGCGTCGCCGCGGTGATGCCGCGCTTCGGCTTCGGCTTCGTCGAGGTCGGGACACTGACCCCGCTGCCGCAGGACGGCAATCCGCGCCCGCGGCTGTTCCGGCTGGTCGAGGACGGCGCGGTGATCAACCGCATGGGGTTCAATAACGGCGGGCAGGTGGCCGCCGCCGAGCGCATCGCGCGGCTGCGCGCATGCGGGATCGCGGTGCCGCTGGGCATCAACATCGGCGCGAACAAGGACAGCGCCGACCGCATCGCCGATTATGCGAAGGGCACGGCGGCGATGGCGCCGCTCGCCGATTATCTGACGGTCAATATCAGTTCCCCCAACACGCCGGGCCTGCGCGCATTGCAGGACAAGGGCGCGCTCGAGGCGCTGCTCGACGGGGTGGCGGCCGCGCAGCCGGCGGGGGCCGCCAAGCCCGTCTTCCTGAAGGTCGCGCCCGACCTCGAACCCGCCGACATCGACGATATCGTCGCCGTGGTGATCGACAAGGCGCTGGCGGCGGTGATCGTGTCGAACACGACGATCGTGCGTCCCGCGCTCGCGTCGCGCCACGCAGCCGAGGCCGGCGGCCTGTCGGGGGCGCCGCTTGCCGAGCTGGCGTTGCAACGTGTCCGCGATTTCCATGTCGCCAGCGGCGGCAAGGTGCCGTTGGTCGCGGCGGGCGGGATCGCATCGGCCGAACAGGCATGGGAGCGTATCCGTGCGGGCGCCAGCCTGATCCAGATCTATTCGGCGATGGTCTATGCCGGGCCCGGCCTCGCCGCCAAGATTGCGCGCGGGCTGGAGGATCTTGCGGTCCGCGACGGCTTCACGCGGGTTGCCGACGCGGTGGGGGTGGCGAAGTGACAATCCTCCCTGTGGCCGCAGGCCATGGGGAGGGGGACCGTTCGCGAAGCGAATGGTGGAGGGGCGCGCAACGTTGGCGTCATCGCCCCTCCGTCAGCGGCTTCGCCGCCGCCACCTCCCCATCGCTGCGCGACAGGGAGGAACAGGGACGGGGTTGCACCAACTCCTCCCCCGCGCCAATGTCGCGCGCATGACCAAGAGACTCCTCGCCGCTTTCGCCCTTTTCCTGACAGCTTGCCCCTCGCTCGCCGCGGCGCAGGGCGTCACCTCTTCGGCGGATTCGCGCGCGACCGAGGCGGGACGCGAGATATTGCATCAGGGCGGGACCGCCGCCGACGCGGCGGTTGCGATGGTCGCGGTGCTCACGCTGGTCGAACCGCAATCGAGCGGGATCGGCGGCGGCGGCTTCATGGTCCATCATAATGCGGGCGACGGCAGCATTTCGACGATCGACGGGCGCGAAACCGCCCCGGCCGCAGCCAAGCCCGAGCGCTTCCTTGGCGCCGACGGAAAGCCGCGTCCCTATATGGAGGTGATTCCCGGCGGTCTGTCGGTCGGTGTTCCCGGCAATATGCGCCTGATGGAAATGGCGCATAAAAAATGGGGCAAGCTGGAATGGAAGGCGCTGTTCCAGCCCGCGATCAAGTTGGCCGAGGACGGGTTCGAGGTCACGCCCGCGCTCTATAACTGGCTGGGTCAGTTCCAGCCGATGTGGAAGGATTTCCCGGCCGCACGCGCAATCTATTATATCGATGGAAAGCCCGCCCCCGTCGGCACGCGATTGAAGAATCCCGCCTATGCCGCCGTGCTGCGCGATATTGCCGCGCGCGGTCCCGAAGCCTTTTACACCGGCGCGAACGCGCGCGCGATCAGCGAAGCGGTGACGAAAGCGCCGCGCAACGCGACGGTGCTGACGGCGAAAGACCTCGCCGGCTATAAGGCGAAAGAGCGCCCCGCCGTCTGCACCACCTATCGCATCTACAAGGTCTGCGGCATGGGGCCGCCCTCGTCGGGCGCGACCACCGTCTTCGGCATCCTCGGCATGATCGAGGGCTGGGACATGAAGACGATGGGCAAGGATAATCCGATGAGCTGGCACCTGCTTTCGGAAGCGATGCAGCTGTCCTATGCCGATCGCGCCGCCTATCTGGGCGATGCCGATTTTGTTGATGTCCCGGTGACGGGGCTGCTCGACAAGGCGTATCTTGCCGAACGCCGCCAGCTCATTTCGCCCTATGGCGCAGCGGGCCGTTACGAACCCGGTACGCCGCCCGGCGCGAAGCCGCGCGCCGCCGCGCCGCCGGTGCCCGAACAGGGGACGACGCATTTCGTCGTCGCCGACCAGGCGGGCAATGTCGTGTCGATGACCTCGACCGTCGAAAGCATTTTCGGCAGCCAGCTGATCGCCAACGGTTATTTCCTCAACAATGAACTCACCGATTTCGATCTTGCGCCGACGAAGAACGGGGTACCGACCGCGAACCGCGTTCAGGCCGGCAAGCGCCCTTTGTCCTCGATGTCACCGACGATCGTCTATGGTCCCGATGGCAAGGTCGTGCTCGCGGTCGGCTCGGCGGGCGGCAAGCGTATCATCATGCATGTGACGAAAGTGCTCGTCGGCGTGCTCGACTGGGGCCTGACCGCCAAGGAAGCGATGGAATTGCCCAATCTCTTTTTCGGCCAGTCGGGCGTGATCATCGAGAATAATGAAGCGGGCCAGGCGATTGCCGCAAAGATGAAACCCTTTGGCTACAGCATCACGCCGACCGATCTCGGCTCGAAGCTCAACGCGATCGAGCGCGTCGGCGACGGCTGGCGCGGTGCCGCCGACCCGCGCGGTCCCGGCACGTCGGCCGTGGATGGCGCGCCGCCGCAGGGCTAGGGTCCTGACCCTAAGCAACGAACAACGATAAGAGAAGCAACGAACATTCCCTGGAGAGAGGCAGAATGAAGCTCGTAAATCCCCATCTCGACCATTTTTCGAGCCTGGTCGCGATGTTCTTTGACCGCGCGGGGCGCGGCGGCGAAGACCCTTTCCTGTGGCGCAAGGC
>JAFAED010000085.1 GCA_023424275.1 Pseudomonadota bacterium
TGGCGGTAGTTAAGGTTGCCGACGCTCACCTCGGCGCGGCCCTCGAAATCGAAGGTCGGCTGGTTCGTCGTGATGTTGATCGCGCCGGCGGTCGTGTTCTTGCCGTACAGCGAACCCTGTGGCCCGCGCAGGACCTCGACCTGGTCGACGTCGAGGAAGTCGAAGGTGGCAGCGGCGACGCGCGAGTTATACACGTCGTCGACATAGATGCCGACACCCTGTTCGAAGCCGTCGCTGGTCAGACCGAAGGGCACGCCGAGGCCGCGAATATTGACCGAAGTGTTGCGCGGGTTCGAAGTGTAGACCTGCAGCGTCGGTGCGAGCTGCTGGAGCTTTACGACGTTGAAGTTGCCGGTTGCCTCGATCGAGTCCCCGCGAATTACCGATATCGCAACCGGCACTTCCTGCGCGGTTTCCTGGCGGCGGCGCGCGGTCACGATGATGATGTCGCCGCGGCTGACGTCACTATCGGCTTCATCGACCGCACCTGCGGTTGTCGCGGTAGCGGCGGCGTCATCGGCGCTCGCCTCCGCAGCCATCGCCGCGGGTGCGCCGAGCGCGAGTAGAAAAGAGAGCGTGAGGGCCGACGCCGGCAAGCGGCGGCGGACGGACGGATATTTTGCGGTCATGACAATTTCCTGTTGCTTTGAAGATGCACGAAAATTGCCACATCCGGTGGTCCGGTCTGCGGCAGGACGAGGGTCGATGCCCCGTTGGGAGCCGTGGATATTAGTTGGGGTAGCGGTGCCGCTCGGTCACATCGACCTGCACCAGACGCCCTTCGTGAACAGTCAGCTGGATCGCGCCGAACTTCAGCCTGTCCAACGCCTCGAGCACCGTTTGAATGGCGCGCGGCACCTCTTCGGAGCCGCCTTTGGCGACTTCGTTGATAGCGCTCATGATCATTCCTTTCCATTTTTGGATTCGCCGCAAAAGCATATGCCAACTGATTTAGTTGACAATGATTGATTTGCTTTCTGCGCCGAAAGGTTCGGTTGCCGCGCCCAACGGATGCATCCTGTGGATTCCACGGCGTGACGCGGTAACGAACGCAACAACGCGAGGGATTGCGCCTGAGTCCCAGTGCTGGCAAAGGCAGCCTCAATGAGCAAAATTAACGATCTGATGGTTCGCGGGACCGAACTTCTCGGCAGCGACTACGCCATCCTCTGCGGCGCGATGAGTTGGGTTTCGGAACGCAACCTCGTCAGCGCCATCAGCAATGCAGGCGGTTTCGGCGTGATCGCCTGCGGCGCGATGACCCCCGAATTGCTCGATGCAGAGATCGCGGCGACCAAGGCGCTCGCAACGCGCAATTTTGGCGTCAACTTGATCACCATGCATCCGCAGCTGTTCGATCTGATCAGCGTGTGCGCGAAACATGGGATCGGGCATGTCGTGCTCGCGGGCGGTCTGCCCCCCAAGGGAAGCCTCGAGGCGATCAAGGCGTCGGGCGCCAAGGTCATATGTTTCGCGCCGACGTTGGCGCTGGCGAAGAAGCTGGTCCGGTCGGGCGTCGATGCTCTGGTGATCGAAGGGATGGAGGCCGGCGGCCATATCGGCCCGGTGTCGACAAGCGTACTCGCGCAAGAAATCCTGCCGACGCTCGCCGGAGAGGTTCCGATCTTCGTCGCCGGTGGTATCGGCCGCGGCGAAGTGATTGCCGGCTACCTTGAAATGGGAGCGTCGGGAGTGCAACTCGGCACCCGCTTCGTCTGCGCGACCGAGAGCATCGCGCACCCCAATTTCAAGAAAGCCTTTCTTCGCGCCTCGGCGCGCGAAGCGGTCGCGAGCGTCCAGATTGACCCGCGCCTGCCGGTCATTCCCGTACGCGCGCTCAAAAATGCGGGTACCGAGGCTTTCACCGCCAAACAGCGCGAAGTCGCGAACAAGCTCGACGCGGGCGAAGTCGACATGATGGAAGCGCAACTGGAAATCGAACATTATTGGGCCGGCGCGCTGCGTCGCGCAGTGATCGACGGCGATGTCGAGAACGGCTCGTTAATGGCGGGGCAATCTGTCGGTATGGTATCCGAGGAAGAGGGCGTTGCCGAGATCATCGCAACTTTGGTGCAACAGGCCGAAACCGCGTTGCACCGACGGGATTGACGCCGCATATTTGCGGTTGGGGAGTGGATCATGAATTTGTCGCGTAAGATTATCGTCGCCGGGCTGCTCGCGGGGGTTGCCGCTTGTACCAAAGCACCGCCGCCGCCTCCCCCGCCCCCCCCACCGCCGCCGCCGGTCGTCGTCATCCCGCCGCGCCCGCTGCCGCCCGGCAATGCTTCGTTGACACAAATCCTGCCCGGACGCGGGATCGATGGACGCTTCGTCACCGCGAACAGCGGCGTGACCGGCGACAAGGCGTTCTGGCAGCTGAAGATCGGACTCAATGTCGCAGCGATCGGTTGCCGCGGACTTGAGGAAACGTCGCTCGTTTCGGCCTATAACAACATCATCAAGACGCATGGCAAGGTCATCAAGTCGACCGAGAAGAGCGTGATCACCCAGTTGGGCAAGGAGAACAAGAATAACGGCATCGCACCGCGCGATCGCCTGTCGACCCAATTGTTCAACTATTTCGCGCAGCCGCCTGCGCAGCGCGATTTCTGCGTTCGCGCGAACGAGATTGCGCAGCTCGTCTCGTCGACGCCCAGCGCACAGCTGGTCGAACAGGCCCCGGCCCATCTTGCGCGGCTCGACCAGCCGTTCCACGACTTCTACGAAGCCTATGCAAAATATCAGGCCGACGCCGTGGCGTGGGACGCCAAATATGCACCGCCGCCGCCGATCAGCAACGCGCCCGCGCCGCTCGCTCCCATCGGCCCGACCGTGACGACAGGCACGACCCCGGGCGCGGTCGCCATCAGTCCGACGGTTCCGGCCGGGAACCACTGACACCCCCGCGTCGCACGGCGCAAGTTTAGGCCCGACAATCGTGCGCGGGGTATTGGCGCGCACCGCATCCTTCTGTTAGCAGGATTGCGATGACCAATGCCCCGCCTCCGCCCTCGACGGCCGCCCAGTCGGCGCGCACCATCCTGACCCGTCTTCATGAGGTAATGGCCTCGCGCGCAAACGCCCAGGGCAAGCTGAACCAGGTCGTCGGAATCATCGGCGAATGCCTCGATAGCGAGGTCTGTTCGATCTATCTTTTGCGCGAAGGGGCCCTCGAACTCTACGCGACGCGCGGGTTGAAACAGGAAGCCGTACACGTGACGCGGCTAGGCCTTGGCGAAGGGCTGGTCGGCACGATCGCCGACCAGATCGAAACGCTCAACCTCGACGAAGCGGCAGCGCATCCCGACTTTTCCTATCGACCCGAAACGGGCGAGGAGCTGTTTCACAGCTTTGCCGGCGTACCGATCATTCGCCGCGAGCGTGCGGTGGGCGTCCTTTGCGTCCAGCATGCCGATCCGCGCCGCTACGACGATATCGAGATCGAGACATTGCAGACTGTCGCGATGGTGCTGTCCGAACTGATCGCCAATGCCGACCTTGTCGACACCGCCGCGCGCACCGACGCCGCCGCAACCGACCAGTCGGCGCAGCGGCTGAACGGACAGAAGCTGGTCGACGGCATGGGCGCCGGGGTCGCGGTGTTTCACCAGCCGCGCATCAACATCGAACATACGGTCGCCGACGATATCGAAGCCGAACGCCACCGCGTCTATGCCGCATTCGACAAAATGCGCGAACAGATCGACCGCATGGCGAGCTCGGCCGATTTCGGTGTCGGCGGCGAACATGAAGAGGTTATCGAGACCTACAAGATGTTCGCCTATGACGAGGGTTGGTCGCGGCGGATCAACGAAGCGATCGACAGC
>JAFAED010000206.1 GCA_023424275.1 Pseudomonadota bacterium
GTTCAGGCGAGCGCGGTCAGGGTACCGACATGTTGTGGGAAAACGACGCTGTGGCGCGTGTCGGGATCGATATTTATCCCAGCCATACCACCGATTTTGTTGCCGACGCACATGACCTGCCATTTCGCGATCAAAGTTTCGATGGGGTCTGGATTCAGGCGGTGCTGGAACATGTCGCAGAACCCCAGCGCGTCGTGGCGGAAATCGAGCGCGTCCTGAAGCCCGACGGGATCGTCTATGCCGAAACGCCCTTCATGCAACAGGTTCACGAGGGCGCTTATGATTTTCAGCGTTTCAGCGTGACTGGACATCGTTTCCTCTTCCGCCGTTTCGATGCGCTGGCGATGGGGGGCAATAAGGGGCCCGGCGTTGTTCTGGCATGGGCGATACGCTATTTCTTCTGGGGCCTGCTTCGCAGCCGCAAGGCCGCGACGGCAATTTCCTATCCGCTGCTCGTCGTCCTTCGGATGTTGGACCGGTTCATGGATCCGCGCGCGCTGTGGGATGGTCCGTCGGGAACCTATTTCCTCGGCCGCAAGAATGAAGGGCCGCCCATGCAGCAGCGCGACCTGCCCGCACTCTATCAGGGTTTCCAGCGTTGAGGTCTTTCGCAGCGTGCTTGCATTCATGGCGTCAACGCTCGACATAGGGCGTTATGGACTTCGCCTTCGACAATAGCTTCCATGACCAGATGGAAGGTTTCTACGCTCCGGCCGACGCCGCGAAGGCGTCAGCACCAAAACTTCTCGCCTTCAATCACCCGCTTGGCGCGCGATTGGGGCTGGATAGCGAGCATGCCGACCCCGAGGAACTGGCCCGACTGTTTTCGGGGCAGTCGTTGCCCGTCGGCGCTGCACCGTTGGCGCTTGCTTACGCCGGGCACCAGTTCGGCCATTTTTCCCCGCAACTCGGTGACGGTCGCGCGCTGCTGCTCGGCGAAACCATCGCGCCCGATGGCGTTCGGTTCGATGTCCAACTGAAAGGATCTGGCCCGACAGCCTTTTCGCGCAACGGAGATGGCAAAGCGGCGATTGGCCCGGTTCTTCGGGAATTTCTGGTCTCTGAAGCCATGGCCGCGATGGGCGTGCCCACGACGCGCTCGCTGGCGGCTGTCGCCACCGGCGACCGGGTGCAGCGTGAGAAGGCGCATCCTGGCGCCGTCCTGACGCGTATCGCCAGCAGCCATATACGGGTGGGAAGCTTTCAGTTTTTTGCGGCGCATTTCGGTGCCGAATATGTCGCGCAATTGTCCGACTATAGCATCAAGCGCCATTTCCCTGATCTCGCCGAGAAAGCCAATCCGCATCTGGCATTGCTCGATCGCGTGATCGGATTGCAGTGCGAATTGGTGGCTCACTGGCTCGGGGTCGGGTTCATCCATGGCGTCATGAATACCGACAATGTCGCGATCAGCGGCGAGACGATCGACTATGGCCCTTGCGCTTTCATGGACCGTTTTGCGGTCGAAACCGTGTTCAGTTCGATCGACGCCAATGGCCGCTATGCTTACGGACGCCAGCCGCAGATCATGCACTGGAACATGGCTCGCTTTGCCGAGGCGCTGCTCCCGGCGATCCACGCCGTCGATCCCGCCGACGTCGATCGCGCCAAGGAGATGGTCGACGCGATCGGGGAGCGGTTTCGTGCCGCCTGGTTTGCGCGGATACGTGCCAAGCTGGGGTTGGTGCAGGCGGACGAGGCGGATATCGGCCTGATCGACATGCTGTTCGCCGAGCTTGAACTGCATCAGGTCGACTTCACCTCCTTTTTTCGCGCGCTGGCCCAGTTGCTGCGCGGCGATGGCAGCATGCTCGAGGCGTTATTGCCGAGTGCCGATGCGATGGCGCCATGGATTGCAGACTGGTGGGCGCAATTGGAGCGAGAGGAGATCGCCCCGCTTGAGCGCGCCGATGCGATGGACGCCGTGAACCCGATCTACATCCCGCGCAATCACAAGGTCGAAGCCGCGCTGGCCGCGGCGGAGGCTGGCGACATGGCGCCGTGGACCGAGTTGCTGGCCGTCGTCCAGAACCCCTATGTCGCGCGGGTCGAATGGGCGGACTATGCGCGTCCGGCACCGCTCGATGCCGGGCCATATACCACCTTTTGCGGTACCTGAAGCCGACGATGCCATTCGTCGCTGCCGGAGTTGAGTGAACCTGTTCCGACTGTTAGGGAGCAGCGCTCGCGAGACAAAGGAACAACGAACGTGCCGAACTCCCCGGTAAAAATTACGATCGTCGGAACCGGCTATGTCGGTATTTCGAACGCGGTGCTGCTTGCACAGCACAACCGCGTCGTCGCGCTCGATATAGACAGTCGCAAGGTCGAGCAAATCAATGGCCGCGTTTCGCCGATCGCGGATCCCGAGATCGAGGACTATCTGGCAAACCGTCAACTCGACCTGATTGCGACGACCGATAAGGCATTGGCCTATGACGGCCCCGATTTCGTCGTCGTCGCGACTCCGACCGATTATGATCCCGACACCAATTATTTCGACACGCGGTCGGTGGAATCGGTGATCGCCGACGCACTGGCTTTGGCGCCCGGAGCGATGATCGTCGTGAAGTCGACCGTCCCGGTGGGCTTCACCGAACGGATGCGGTCCGAACACCAGACCGATGCGGTCGTCTTTTCGCCCGAGTTTCTGCGCGAAGGGCGCGCGCTGTTCGACAATCTCCACCCCTCGCGGATCATCATCGGCAACACCCACCCGCGCGCGTCCGAATTTGCGCAGCTGCTGCTGAGCGCCTCGTTGAAACCCGATGCAACGGTGCTGCAGACAGGCAATACCGAGGCTGAGGCGATCAAGCTGTTCGCGAACACCTATCTCGCGATGCGTGTCGCCTTCTTCAACGAACTCGACACCTATGCTGCGATGCATGGCGCGGATTCGCGCCAGATCATCGATGGCGTGGGCCTCGATCCACGGATCGGCCAGTTCTACAACAATCCGTCCTTCGGCTACGGCGGCTATTGTCTGCCGAAGGATACGAAACAGATGCTCGCGAACTACAAGGAAGTTCCGCAGAATCTGATCCAGGCGATCGTCGCGTCGAACACGACGCGGAAGGATTTCGTCGCGTCCGAAGTCCTGAAGCGCAATCCGCGCGTCGTCGGTATCCACCGGCTGGCAATGAAGGCCGGATCGGACAATTTCCGCGCGAGCAGCATCCTGGGCGTGATGAAGCGCATCAAGGCCAAGGGCATAGAGGTCATCATCTATGAACCGCTGCTCGACGAACCGACGCTGTTCAATTCGCGTGTCGTGCGAGACCTCGCGGCGTTCAAGGCGGAGGCCGATGTGATCATCGCCAATCGCGTAGGCGACGAATTGTCCGATGTGATCGACAAGGTTTACAGCCGCGACCTGTTCGGCGTCGATTCCTGACCGGCGGAACTTGATCGGCGCGGGCTCGTTGTTTCGGAGTAACCCACGAACAGGGCAGGGGAAATGCGACGAGATGAGGGGGTGTGACGCCTTTTTCGCCATAGAAACGGGTTGCGCCATTGCTGCTGGCAAGCCACACACGCATCATTGGCGGGCCACAGATGCATTTTCCTGAAAACCCTCGTGAATCCCGGCAAGGCCGGCCCTTGCGGAATCGCCGCCTGCTGATCGTCACGACCTCGTTCGCCTGTTTCGGCTGGGCGAGCGCGGTGCAGGCGCAACAGGTCGAGCCGCCCAAGGTGGTTCCGACGCTTCCGTCGGCGGCAGGCGATCCGATCACGTCGCCGACGCCGCCGCCACCCGACGTGTCGCTTCCCGAGGTCGCGCCGATCATCGAGGACGAGGAGTTCGAGAAGGCGATCCCACCGATTAGCGCCGAAGACGATGCCGAACTCGACCGTCCGCTCGAATCGATTGCGGATTTCGAAAAGCGCCAGGCTGCCGAGGCTGCGACCGCGAAAGCCGCAACGGCCGAAGCGAGCACCGAGGTCGCCGCGCCGATTGTCGATGGCGTCCCCGTACCGGCTTTGGCCGACGGCGACGCGGTCGAAGCGATCGGCGATGCGCCGATCAGTGACAAGGAACTCGCCGCGCCCCTGCCGCCGCTCGAAAATTTCAACGTCGAGCCGGTCGTCTTCGCCGAGGCCGAGGACGAGAAGGACAATGTCAGCATTGCCTATTCGGTGCAGGTCAACGGGCTGGCCCCCGCCGATGACAGCACCGATGCCGATCTGGCCGACCTGTTCGGCGATCTGTCGGCGCTCTACGACGGTGACGGAAAGGCCGATAATGCGGCGATGATCCGCGCGCGCCTGACCGCCGATGGCGAACTGATGCAGCGCATTCTTGCGTCCGAAGGCTATTATGACGCGGTGGTCGACACGCGGATCGATCGCGGCGAGCGCGAGGAAGGCCAGCCGCGTCAACGTCGCCCGATCACGGCGGTCATCGATGTGACGCCGGGCAAGCGCTATACGCTGTCCGATATCGTGATCGATGCGGCGCCGACGGTGCCTCCGGCGCTGATCGCCGACAATTTCCCGCTTGCGGTCGGCGAACCCATCGTCGCGCAGCGTATCCAGGGCGCCGAAGCCGCGATTGCGCTCAAATTGCCCGAGGAAGGCTATCCCTTCGCCAAGGTCGGGCAGCGCGACATATTGCTCGACGGCGCGACCGGCGACGCGGTCTATACGCTGCCGGTCGACATCGGCAAACGCTCGCGGTTCGGAGGGATCGAGACGACAGGCGATCTTGCCTTCGACGCCGAGCATGTCGAAGTGCTGGCGCGGTTCAAACGCGGCGACCTTTACGACAGTCGCAAGGTCGACGATCTGCGGCAGGCGCTTGTCGCGACCGGGCTCTTCTCGACCGTCGCCGCCGAACCGCAGGCGACCGGCGAGAGCGCGGGCGACGACACCGAATATGTGACGATGCTGGTCACGCAGCAGGCAGGACCGCCGCGGACGATCGCCGCAAGCGCCGGCTATGGCACGGGCGAAGGCATCCGGCTGGAGGGAAGCTGGACGCATCGCAACTTCCTGCCGCCCGAAGGCGCGCTGATTTTCCGCGGCCTCGCCGGCACGAAGGAGCAGGGCGTCGGGGCGACGCTGCGCCGCTCGAATGCCGGGCGCCGCGACCGCACATTCGAACTCGTCACCGAGGTGTCGCGAAGCAACTACGATGCATTCAACGCGATCACCGGCCGCGTCGGCGCGCGGGTCAGCTATGACTCGACGCCGATCTGGCAAAAGAAGCTCACCTATGCCTATGGCGTAGAACTGATCGCGACCCGCGAGGATGATTACGACTTCACGCTGGGCCGGCGGAGCTATGATTTCTACACCATCCTTGGCCTTACCGGGCAGGTCGGGATGGACCGGACCGACAGCCTGCTCGATCCGACCAAGGGGTTCCGCATCACCACGCTGGTCCAGCCCGAAGGTTCGCTTGCCGGGCGCTTCTCTCCCTATGCGCGGGCGCGCGTCGACGTCAGCGGCTATTATCCGGTGACCGACAGCATCGTACTGGCGGGGCGCGTCCGCGTCGGTTCGATCATCGGCGCCGCGCGCGAGCGGCTGGCGCCGTCGCGGCGTTTTTATGCCGGCGGCGGCGGATCGGTGCGCGGTTTCGGCTATCAGGAACTGGGGCCGAAGGATCCGAACAACGATCCCATCGGTGGCCGCAGCGTCAACGAAGC
>JAFAED010000155.1 GCA_023424275.1 Pseudomonadota bacterium
GGTTGGTGACGTTCGCGCCGATGCTGACATTGGGCGACAGGTCGTAACGGGCGAGCAGGTCGACGAGGACATAGCTGCCCTGGACCGCATCGCCGAGCGCGGTGACCGGCAGACCGTTCGTCTGGAACGCGCCGGTCGGGATCGGCATTTCGCGGTAGATGCGGCTCTGCCAGGTGCCGCCGCCGCCGAGCGTCAGGTCGCCGATCTTGTACGTGGTGTTGAGCTTGACGAGATGCAGCGGGGTGTCCGACGAGAAACGGCTGCCGTCGGAATTTTCGCTGCGCGCATAGGTATAGCCGCCCGCGATCTTCCAGCCCGGGGTGATCGATCCCGCGATTTCGGCCTCGGCACCCCAGGTCTTGATGCCGCTCACCGCTTGATAGGGCGTCGTGCCATCGGGAAGCGGCGGTGCGCCGACGAGAAGCTGCGCGACATTGTCCTGCTTCATGTGAAAGCCGCCGAGCGCGACATAGAGGCGGTCGCCGAAGAACTCGCCTTTCAGGCCGAACTCGTAATTGGTGCCTTCGAGCGGCGCGAGCTGTTCATTGTTGACGTCGCGCTGGCTTTGCGGGCGGAACACCTGCGCATAGCTTGCGAAAGCCGAGATTTCGGACGTGATGTCGACGACCACGCCGGCATAGGGCGTGAAGCGCTTGTCGCCGACGGTCGTCGTGCGGGTGAGGGCGCCCGGATTGGTGGTCGTGTTGAACGTATCGGTCACCGTCTCGGCATCGGTGTAACGGCCGCCCAGGATGAGCTTCACGCCGTCGGCGGGGTTCAGGCGCAGCGCGCCATAGGCGCCGGTTTCTTTGGTCCGGTCGATGCTGGAGGCAAAGCCGCGATCGGTGCCCACCGGGCGCGGCACGTCGCCATTCCAGATGAAGATGCTGGGAAAGGCGGTATAGGTCGTCGCGCCGACGCGGAAGGTCGGCAGGCCGTAGTTGACCGCGAGGCTGGTCGCGGCATTTTCGAGCTCGCGCTCATAATGGTTGGCGCCGAGCACGACCTCATGCTCGCGACCGAACAGCATGATCTTGCCGGTCAGATAGCCGTCGAGCGAATCCTCGTGGGTCTTCGACTTGCTATAGGTGTTGACGACGTTCAGCCCGAGCCCGGTCTGTCGATCGGGGAAAAATGTGCTGTTCGATCCGGCGAAAAGCAGGCTTTCGGTGTCGGTCCAGCGCCGGTTATAGGCGACGCGCGCGACCCAGTTTCCGATCTCCTGTTCCAGCACCGCGAAGGCGTTCACATTGTCGCGTTCCCAGCGGTTCCAGCGCGCTGCGGCGCTGTAGGAGCGCGGCAGGTCGGTCGGGGTTCCGTCGCTGTAGAACAGCGGGACCGCGCTCCAGCTTCCGCCCTGCGAGTCGGTGCGCAGGTAGTCGGCGCCGGCGCGCAGGCGCGTCGTATCGGTGATGTCGGCCTCGATCACGCCATAGATGCTGGGCGAGGTGTCGTTCTGGAAATCGACGTAGGAATCGCGGTTCGTATAGGCCGCGACGACGCGCGCGCGGACGCGGCCGTTTGCAAGGATCGGGCCGCCGACGTCCGCCTCGGCGCGGATATAGTCCCATGAACCATAGTTGAGGCTGACATTGGCCGACAGCTCGTGCGTCGGGCGCTTGCGCACGAGGTTGACCGTCGCCGACGGGTCGCCGGTGCCGGTGACGAGCCCCGCGGCGCCGCGCACCACCTCGATGCGTTCGAACACCGAGGTATCGCTCATCACGCTGTTGCCGCTGGCGCCGACGTTGAAGTTCGACGGCACGCCGTCGAGCTGGAAGCTGGTGATGGTGAAGCCGCGCGCCTGGAACCGGGTGCGGTTGCTGTCATAGGATTGGACGGTGACGCCCGGCGTCTGGTCGAGCACCTCGGCGATGGTGATGAGGTTGAAATCCTCGATCCGTTCGCGCGTGAAGACGGTCACCGATTGCGGCGTTTCGCGCAAGGAAAGCGGCAGTTTGGTTGCGGTATTGGTGTCGCCGGTCTGATAGCCCATGCTTTGCCCGGTCACGAGGATTTCCTCGAGATAATCGGGCTTGGCTGCTTCGTCCTTCGTCGCTTCGCCGGTTTGCGTTTGCGCATAGGCGGTGTTCGACGCAGCGATGGCGAACAGCGCGCAGCCGGTCAGCGCGCGGTGGATGGAAATGGTCATGACTTCCCCTGTTTCTTGGTCGTGGATGCCGCCGCGCGCGCCGCGCGAGAGGGCAGGTAGGTGCGGATGATGAGAAGACTGGCGGCGGCGAGGCTGAGCAGCCCGAACCAGCCGAAGCTGCCGAAGGCCCAGCCCCACGCAGCGGCCGCGGGCAGAAGACTGAAGGCGATCATCGCGGCGCCCGCGATGCGCAGGCGCCGCGCGCGCGCGCGGTCAGGGACACGGCCATAGGCCCAGCGATAATGGTCGGTCTGCGACAGCCCCATGAGCGCGAAGCCGGCGAGAGCGACAAGGAAGGATAGCAGCGCCATCATTCGGCCGGTACCGCCGCCGATTGCGGGGTGCGTCGTGCGCGTCCGGCAGGTTGGGAGCGGCGCGCGGCATGGCGCGCGAGCCAGGCGAAAAGCAGCGCAAACGCAAGGAAGCCGCCGCCCATCGCCGCCATGCCCCAATCGCCGCGCGCAAGGCTGGCCGAAAGGCCGTTCGCCGTGAGCAGGCCGTCAAGGCCGTTCGCCGTGAGCAGGCCGTCGGCGATCGCAAGGCCCGCGAGCGAGGCGGCCGTCGCGCCCAGCAACATCGTCCAGGCA
>JAFAED010000169.1 GCA_023424275.1 Pseudomonadota bacterium
CTCGCTCAACGAGTGCATGACCGGCAACGCCGACGCGCTGTTCTGCGACAACATCACCCGCGATGCCACCGGCCGTGTCACGCAGGTCGATGCGATCAACCTGAACACCGGTTCGTTCCTCGTTTCGGGTATCGACACGCAGGTCAAGTACAGCACGACCTTCGGCGAAGCCGGCCGCTTCGACCTGTCGGCCTTCTGGACGCACCTGCTGAAGCAGCAGCAGACCTCCTATCCGGGTGGTCCGACGCAGAAGGAAGTCGGCCAGCTCGACTGCTATAGCTGCGGCCGCCTGGGCACGGGCTTCCGTGACAAGGTCAATGTGTCGGCCACGGTTGGCTGGAACAATGTGTCGCTCAACTGGCGCGTGAACTATCTGTCGTCGGTCGTCGACGATCTGGAAAGCCCGGCGCCGATTTCGACCGGTTCCTACTGGTACCACGATGCGCAGCTGCGCTTCGGCCTCGACGACAAGAAGAAGTATGAATTCTACCTTGGCGTCGACAATGTGTTCGACAAGAAGCCGCCGGTGTTCGGTGACACGAACCCTGTGACCTTCCCGGGCGCCCAGACCTCGGCAACGACGTACGACCTTTATGGCCGTCTGTTCTACGCCGGTGTGGACTTCCGTTTCTAAAAAAACGGCGGGGGTCCCGGTTCGCCGGGACCTTTCGAGAAAAAGAAGGGGCGGCTCCTTGCGGGCCGCCCCTTTTTCTTTGGGCTGTTCGGGACTCTAGCCGAGCACGTCGGTGAGCACGCGGCGCCAGTTTCCGCCGATCACCCGGTCGACGTCGCGCGCGCGAAAGCCCGCCCTGTCCAGCGCCGCCGCGATTGTTGCCATACGGCCGATATTGTTCAGTTCGGGGATGACGACATGCTCGGGCGTCCAGTCGAAACCGGCGATCTCCTGGCCGCGCATCGCCTGCCACCAGGGCAGATATTCCTTCACGCCTTCGGCATTGTCGTTCTTCAGCGCGACCAGGTTGGTCTGGCCCGCCATCGGGAAATCGTTCGAGATGCCGACCGACTCGATCCCCGCGACATTGGCGACATGGCGGATCTGCGCGACAAGATGGTCGACCGTCGGCACCGGGTCGCGCGTCAGCCAGAAGCTCATCATGAAAATGCCCATCATGCCGCCCTTGTCGGCGATCGCGCGGATCACGGCGTCGGATGCGCAGCGGGGATGGTCGACGATCGCCTTGCACGCGCCGTGCGACAGCAGGATCGGCGTCGTGCTCAACCGCGCGGCCTCCAGCATCGTCGGTTCGGATCCGTGCGAGACGTCGGGAATGATGCCGACGCGATTCATTTCGGCCAGCCCCTCGATGCCGAGCGGGGTCAGCCCGCTCCATTCGCGCTCGAGCGCGCCGCCGGCGAAGAGGTTGTTGTTGTGGTGGGTGAATTGCAGGATGCGCAGCCCGCGGCGGTGGAAGTCTGCGATCCGCGTCAGGTCGGTGCCGACGGGCTCGCACGACTGGAACTGCAGGAAGGTCGCGCAACCCGGGCGCGAGCCGATGTCGGATCCCTTGAGCGCGACGAACGCCTCGGGCCGCCCCGCGAGCCTCTTGACGGTCGCGTCGAGCGCGGCGCTGCATTTTTCGAAGGTCCGCAGATAGCGGGGGACGCCGTCCTTGTCGCGCACCTCCTCGATCTCCGAAATATCGCAGATCATGCCGCCGAGTCCGGCCGCGCGAAGCTCGGCAAGGTCTTCGGGCAGGAAGCTCAGCCCGTCCATCATCAGCCGCGGCTTCGTGGCGGCATGGGCGCCAAGGCCATAGGTCGCCGCGACGGCGGCGCCGGCGGCAAGGAAGGATCGGCGGTTCAGCATGGGGAGGCGGGGCGGCGTCATTCTTCACTCCTGTACGGTCTGTGGCCGGATGGGTTGCTGCTCCTTACGACCGCCGGCCGGCAAAGCGCGAGGCCTTTTGTTAAGCTCGCAAAACGCCCGGAACATTGCTATACTCGCCAGCGCCAGAGGGTTGGGCGATCGCCGCCGGCGGGGTATCCCGCCGGGGGAGGAAAGTCCGGGCTCCACGGAAATCACGGTGCCGGATAACGTCCGGCGGATCGGGCTTCGGCCAGGTTCAGGGAAAGTGCCACAGAGAGAAGACCGCCAAAGGCTTCGGCCCGGCGACAGGTGAAAGGGTGCGGTAAGAGCGCACCGCGCGGACGGTAACGGACGCGGCATGGCAAACCCCACCGGGAGCAAGGTCGAATAGGGACGGTACGAGGCAACTCAGGGCTGATTCCGGCCCAGCCGTCCGGGTTGACTGCTTGAGCGTTCGGGTAACCGTTCGCCTAGAGGAATGATCGCACAGTCTCCGCAAGGGGATGGACAGAACCCGGCTTATAGACCCTCTGGCACCACTCTCCCCGAAGGCTGCGCGGAACCGCGCCGGGCCGGGCCGCGTATTAGGCGGACCAGAAAAGGAGACGAACCATGAAAGTCGTCGATGACCATGTCGAGGTGACCGAAACCGAGGCGAGCAGCGGGGTCAAGGGACATAATGTCCGCTATGTGCTCGGCTTCTCACTGATCGCGGCGATCGTCGTCCTGTCCGCGGTCTGGATCGTCCCGGCGCTGCTGCCCTGATTTTAGGCTATTTCGCCTTGGTGGCGCCGACCAGTTCCTCTTCGGCGCCCGGCGTGTCTTCCATATAGATGGTCCGTACCGGGCGTTTGAACTTGCGCGTATAGAGCTTGTCGTAAGCGCGATCCTCGCCGGTCCCCTTGACCTTCAGCAAGGTCGTGATCGTATCCCCCGTCGCGACGTTCCAGCTCATCTCATCGCCGTCATGCGCCCAGGTGCGGCTGTAGACCGTCGCGTCGAGCCCGATCAGCCGCATGCGCGGACCGTCCTTCGTCGTCACCGCGCGGTAGCGATAGGTCGCCGACAGCGCGGTCGTGCCGCCGGTCAGGTCGCGGATCGTCAGCACGCCCTTGGCGATCGACAGGTCGGCGGGGCCAAGCGGATCGGGTTCGAGCTTGAAATCGCCCGCGGGCTGATGTCCGATATCGACCTCGCCGCGATAGCTCATCACGACATAGAGATGCCGCGCGTCGGGGCTGGAAACGACAAAGACCGTATCGGGATCGCCGTCGCCATTGAGGTCGCCGTCGACGCGTCCCTCGATTTCCTCGCCGAGTTCGAGCTGGTCGAGCAGGAACTGGTCGGTGATCGGCGGCAGCGCAGGACGATCCTGCGCCGCGTGCGCCGTCCCCGACAGCAAAAGTGCAGCAACCAATCCCAGGTTTCGCATCGCTATTCTCCCTTGCGCGATCCCGACTATCAGCTGCTACCACATCGCTCGGTCGCTGCCAGTGCTCCGGCGCACACTCCGTTTTCTGCTTTCCTACATCCTTCCGCCGACTTAGCTTGTTTTTGGGGTCGACGGAGGTCGCAATGATGCGAATCCGGAGTGAAGTTGCGCAGATTTCCGCCGATTTTGCGCGAATCTGCCAAGATGCCGAGGGGGCGGGGCGAGTGAGAAAATCTTGGCGAATCGGCGCGCTGGGCGCTGCCCTTATGGGCCTTGCCTGTTTGGCGTCGCCGGCCATGGCGGAGACGCCGACGGGCAATTGCGGCACGGCGCCGCTGCACGGCGATCGCGTTGCCCTCCTGATCGGCAACAGCGCCTATAATGACTGGGAATGGCCGTCGCTGAGGAACGCGGTGAACGACATCGACTATGTGTGCGATGCGTTCGCCAAGGCCGGCATCGCGCCGCGGATCGTCCGCAACGCCGACATGGCGTCGCTCGACGCCGCGCTCACCCGTTTCGCCGGGGAGGCGGCGGGTGCGAAATCGGTGATCATCTATTATGCCGGCCATGGTTTCGAATATGGCGGGCGCAACTGGCTCGTGCCGATGGACGCGCCGCCGGCGAGCCGCCGCGCCGATGTGGAGAAACGCTATCTGTCGATCGAGGCGGCGGTCCGGCGCGTGGTGCCGGCCGGCGCTTTCACG
>JAFAED010000183.1 GCA_023424275.1 Pseudomonadota bacterium
TTCAGCCCGCGCCGCGTCACCCTGCCGCCCAACCAGCCGCAGGTGATCCGCGTCGGGGTGCGCGTTCCCGAAGGCACGCCCGAGGGCGAATATCGCGCGCATATGCTGTTCCGTGCGGTGCCCGATGCGGCCGCCGCCGCGCCCGCCGATGCGGCCAAGCCCGCGGGTGAGGGCGTGTCGATCGCGCTGACCCCAATCTATGGCATCACCATCCCGGTGATCGTCCGCGTCGGCGACCTTGGCGCCGAAGCCTCGATCGGTGAGGCGTGGGTCGGCGAGACCCCCGACGGCCCCGCGTTCAATTTCGATCTGACGCGGACGGGCACGCGATCGGTCTATGGCGATATCGAAGTGACGCGGCCCGGGGTCGCGGAGCCCCTGCTCGTCGCGCGCGGCATCGCGGTCTATCCCGAAGTGGCCGAGCGCAAGGTGTCGCTGCGCGTTCCCGGCGAGCTCGCCGCGAAGTTGAAAGGCCCGGTGCGCATCCGTTACACCGAGGATCGCGAAATCGGCGGCGGGACGATCGACGAGGCCGAGCGGATCGTGAAATAGCGAGACGCGACCGGAGCGAAAGCGGGCGGGGCGATGATCCGCGCGGCGCTTGCACGATGGAAACCGGCGGTCCTCGCCGGGCTGGCGCTGGCCGGGCTTGTCCCCGCCGGCGCGCAGGCCGTCGACAAGGCGCCGGCCGCGATCGCCGCCGACAATTGGGCGCCGAACGAAGAAGATAGCTGGCTGTTCGACGTGCGATCGGGCCAGTATCGGCTGGGCGACGGGGTTCGCGGCTACCAGACGCCGCAGGGAATCTGCGTCGACCTCGCCGATGTCGTGCTCGCGCTCGACCTGGCGGTGCGCGTCGACAAGAAGTTGCGCCGCGCAACCGGCTGGGTGTTCGACGAGCGCCGCAGCCTGACGATCGACCGCGACGCGGGCGAGGTGCGCGCGGGCAGCGCGAGCTTCCGGCTCAATCCGACGACGATCCGTGACACGCCCGCGGGCTGGTGCGTCGATCTGGACAGTCTCAACAACTGGCTTGGCGTGCCGCTCGCGGCCGATCTGTCGAATGCCGTGCTGCGCATCGACAGCAAGGAAAAGCTGCCGTTCCAGCTCGCCGCCGAACGCCGTGCGCGCGCGGCGGGAATCCGGCCGCAGGCGTCGTTCGACCTCGCGAGCCTGCCGCAGGCGACGCGGCCGTATCAGGCGTGGGCGACGCCGTCGGTCGATGTCGTCGCCTCGGCGGGCGCGGTGTCGGACAAGCGCGGCGGATCCTATGTCCAGGCGCGGTACGAGGTGTTTGCCGCCGGCGAGCTGCTGGGGCAGAGTTTCGATGCGCGGCTGTCGTCGGACAATGAGGGGGTGCCCGACAGCCTGCGAATGCGGCTGTATCGCACCGATCCCGAAGGACGGCTGCTCGGCCCGCTGAAGGCCACGCATTATGCCGTCGGCGACGTCGGCCTGCTGTCGACCGGGATCGTCGCGTCGTCGGCGCCGGGGCGCGGCGCGGTGCTGACCAATCGCCCGGTCGAGCGGCCCGATGCATTCGACAAGACGACGTTTCGCGGCGACCTGCCCGCAGGCTGGGATGCCGAGCTGTACCGCAACGGGCAATTGCTCGCCTTTACCAGCCCGAATGGCGACGGGCGATACGAGTTCATCGACGTGCCGCTGCAATATGGCGCGAACCGCTTCGAAATCGTGCTCTACGGCCCGCAGGGGCAGGTGCGGCGCGAGATCCGGCAGGTGCAGGTCGGCATGGATTCGATCCCGCCGCAGCAGACCTGGTATTGGGCGGGCTTTGCACAGGAAAATGCCGACCTGATCGAATTCGGCAACCAGCGCCGCGGCGCGTTCCGGCGTGGCTGGCGTGGAACATTGGGGATCGAGCGCGGGCTCGACACGCGGACGTCCGCCGCCGCCTATTTCCACAGCCTGATGATCGAGAATGTCCGTTACAATTATGGCGAAGCGGCTTTGCGGCGGTCGATCGGCCCGACCCTGCTGGAGGTCGGCGGTTCCTATGCGGACAATGGCGGGGTCGCGGCGCGCGCGAGCTGGCTCGCGGCATTCGGCGAAACCTATGTCCGCGCCGACGCCATGCGCGGCTGGGGTGGTTTCGTGTCCGACCGCCTGATCAACAATATCACGGGCATGTATGCGATTTCGGTCGACCAGTCGGTGAAGCTCGGTCGCACCATCCTGCCGCTCCATTTCGATGTCCGGCAGGTCGACCGGCGTTCGGGAATCGAGAGTCTGGAAGCAAGCGCGCGCGCGTCGGCGAGTTTCCGCGCGATGACCTTTACCGGCCAGCTCGACTGGGCGCGGACCAAGGTGCCGATCGGACCCGACCCGCCCGACAATCTGACCGCCAGCCTGCTCGCCAACGCCCGGATCGGCCGTGTCCGTATCCGCGGCGAAGCGCGTTTTGCGCTGTCGGGCGACAATGGCGATACGCGCATGACGGTGGTCGGCGAATGGACGGGCAAGGGCGACGCCGAATGGCGCACCGAACTCGGTTACGACCGCGGACTCGATCGCGCGCGGGCCGGGATCGGATATACGCGCTGTTTCAACAAGTTGCAGCTGACCGGATTCGGCGAGGTCGCGAGTGACGGGTCGGTTGCGGCGTCGCTGGCGCTCGCGTTCAGCTTTGGTCCCAAGGCAAATGGCGGCTGGCGCGTGTCGAGCGAGAAGCTGGCGAGCCGCGGGCAGGTCGTCGCCGAAGTGTGGATGGACGACAATGGCGACGGCATCCGCCAGCCGGGCGAGGCTGCGCTGCCCGACGTGCCACTGACCGCCGGCAACGCTTTTGTCGACGCCGCGACCGACAAGGCGGGCCTCGGCGCGATCGACGGGCTCGAGCCATTCCGGCCGGTGATGATCGGCATCGATGCGGGCAGCCTGCCCGATCCCTATGTCCAGCCTGCGTTGCCGGGGGTGGTTGTCACACCCCGTCCCGGTGTCACGACGCGCGTCAGCCTGCCGATGGCGGCGGCGGGGGAGATCGAGGGCGTGATCCGGCGTGATGGCGGCAATCCGGTCGAGGGATTGACGCTGGAGCTTGTCGATGCCGAAGGTCGGGTACGCGCGACGACGCTGACCGAGTTCGACGGATATTTCCTGTTCGAGGGCGTTGCCTATGGCCGCTACACCGTGCGGCCGGCGAAGGCGTCGGCCGGCGCGCTACGGCTGGACGGTGCCTTTGCGATCGGCGCCGTTCCGGGCAAGGCGAGTCCGCGCGTGAGGCTCGGCACATTGTCGCTGAAGCCGCTGCGGCGCGAGATTGTGGCACAGCGCGATGGCGCCGTCGGCGATAATGGTGCGCGCGGTCCGCCGGACGGGGGCGAGGGTGGCGAGGGATTCTAGAGCAACCCTGCTGGGGCAGCATCTCGCAAAGCTGCCCCAGTCAGTGAAACATTTTTCGCTTATTGCGGCGACCGTCCGGACGACGCCGGTTTTTCATCGCCATAGAGGTTTTTCCATTCGACCTCGGCCTGAATGCGCGGGAAGTAAGCCCAGGTCTTGATGTCGATGGCGCTGGCGAGCCATTTCTTGGCCTTTTCCCGCTCTCCGCGCATCAGCCAATACATCGCCAATGAATAGCTCGACGAGGATTTTGCACCGTCGGCGCCGCCGAAGGGCCGTCCCGAATCTTTTTCGGTATAGAAATCGTCCGCAAAGCGATTGCCGCGGAAGAGCTGGATTGCGTTGAAATAAAACGGTCCCTCGCCTGTCGGGGCGAGGTCGTCCGCCTTGAATTTATAGCTGTTGAGAAACGCTTCGGCTTCGATCGTCCGGTTGAGCCTCATCAGCGCCAGATAGCGCCAGTATAATGGGGCGGCGACGTCTTGCGCATTGCCGTTCGGCCGGATCAGCTCATAGGCTTCGTTGAACCATTTTTCGGCATTATCATAATCCCGCTTGGCGAAATAAGCGCCGCCGAGGTGATAATAGAGATAAAATTGCACGATATCGGGCGTGCCGGGAAAGCGGTCGGGGCCCAGCCTTTCGCGCTCGAGCGGCTGTCCCTTGTAGAGTGCGGCCGCCTTCAGCCCGTCCGCGATCGACCGGTCGAATTCGCGGAGATTGAAATAGCGGTGCGCACGGTGCCGCAGGAGCTTTGCGGAATTCGGATAGCGCTTCAGACCGTCGCTGAACACGGCAACGGCTTCGCGGCCGAGCGTCTGATAGCCGAGCAGGCGCCCGTACCAGACGATATTGTCGACGCTGGGGTCGCGTTCCATCGCCGATTTTGCGTCTGCGACCGCCCATAACAGCGTTTCGGTATCGGTGACATTGGTCGGGTTGACGTCGTCGGTGTACATTGGCTCGCCGAGCAGCGAATAGCCCTGGAACGACCGGAATGCCTCTTCGGCGGCGGCAGAGGCAGGAAGCGTGCCCGCCAGCGTGGCGGCGGCAACAACAAGAAATCCGGAAATTTTCATATATCCTCGCCCTAGTGATTCTCTGATTGGAAATTTCATAGCCAATTAGAAAATTACTTGCAAGTCACCCCATATCTCGAATGTCTTTTCCGCACGGAAAAAGACCGGCGAGTCCAATCGACTGTCGGTAAATAACATGCGGGGAATCGAAGGGCTCAGCTCAGCAGCGGTTCCAGCGCGTCCCATTCGCGGTCGACAGCGCGGCGCCCGGCATCGATCGCGGCGCGGATCTTGACGGGGTCGAATTCAAGCGTTTCGGCGACCTCTTCCTCGGGCTCGATGATCCGGATCGGCGCGAAGCGGTAGCGCGCGATCTGGACATCGAGCGGTCGCAGGATCCGTGCGGCCTGCGCGCCGCCGATTCCCTCGTTCTGGAGCGCCCGGAGCTGACCCTCGCGCGCCGCGATCAGGTCGTTGATCAATGCCGCCCCGGCGAGGTCGTTCGCCGACACTTCGGATTGCAATATATCGACCGCGCGCAGGCCGATCTTGATGAGATTGGGGAAGGTGCGCACCGCGCCGGGGCGCGGGGCAGGCGAAGCCCGCACCGCGATTACGCCGCGCGGATTCATTTCGAGCGCCGAACTGAGCGGAGTCACGTCGCGCACACCGCCATCGACCCATTGTTCTTCGGTCCCGTCGCTCGCTCGCGTCTTGAGCGGATCGAAAAAGAGCGGCATCGCGCAGCTCGCATAGACCCAATTGTGGATGCCGGGCACACTCTCGTCGATCGTGCGATAGGTGCCGGTGCCGAGATTGACGACGCCGAGCAGCAGTTTGCGCCCGCTGGCGCGCAGTTTCGCGTCGTTCGCGAACCCCTTGAGCAGTCGTTTGAGCGGCGCGGTATCGTAGAGCGCATCTTCGCCGAGCAGGCCGCCGACCACGCCGAGCGGGCGTGATTTGTAGATCGAACTATTGCCCCGGATGGCAAGCCATGTGTCGAGCAGCGCAGGAATATCGTCCTGCGCGACCCCCAGCGCCTGAATCGCGCCGGTCGATACGCCCGCGACGATATCGAGCCGGACGCCGCGGTTGACGACGAGTTCGTGAACAACCCCGACCTGAAAGGCGCCTTTTGCGCCGCCGCCGCTCAATACGATTGACAGACCGCCTGCCATGCCGTGCGCCTCCTTGGCTCAGCCGATTTTACAGCAATATGGGCTGCTTCCCAAGGCAGGAAGCGGCGTTTTCCCGAGAATCCCGACGCCGCGTTAACCAGTTTTTATCCATGATTGGTCAGAGCGGGCATGAGCAAGAATTTGCCTGTGGGGAATCATCAATGTCCGACGCTTTTGGTTCGAAGAACCGCCCGACCAGCGCCGACGTCGCCATCATTGGCGCGGGTCCGGCCGGGTTGACCGCCGCCTATCAGCTGACGCAGCAGGGCTATCGCGTGACGGTGATTGAAAAGGATCCCGTCTATGTCGGCGGGATCAGCCGGACGGTCGAGCATGAGGGCTTTCGTTTCGACATCGGCGGGCACCGCTTCTTTTCGAAGAGCCGCGAGGTCGTCGACCTGTGGAACGAGATCCTTCCCGACGATTTCATCGAGCGCCCGCGGATGAGCCGCATCTATTATGAGGGCAAATTTTATTCCTATCCTTTGCGTGCGTTCGAGGCGCTGTGGAATCTGGGCGTGATCCGGTCGACCCTGTGCATGGTGAGCTATGCGCAGGCGAAGCTGTTTCCGAACAAGACGGTCCGCAGCTTCGAGGACTGGACGATCAACCAGTTCGGCAAGAAGCTCTATTCGATCTTTTTCAAGACCTATACCGAGAAGGTGTGGGGCATGCCGTGCGATGAAATGTCGGCCGACTGGGCGGCCCAGCGCATCAAGGGACTGAGCCTCGGTGCGGCGGTGCTCGACGGGCTGAAGCGCAGCCTCGGGCTCAACAAGCGCCCGAACGACGGGATGGCGACCAAGACGCTGCTCGAAACCTTCCGCTATCCGCGGCTCGGCCCCGGCATGATGTGGGATGCGGCGCGCGACAAGGTCGTCGCGGGCGGCAACCATGTTTTGATGGGCCACAGCTTCAAGCAGCTGACGCAGGATCAGAAGACTGGCCGCTGGCGTATGACCGCGACGGGCCCCGACGGCGATGTCGTGATCGACGCCGCGCATGTCATCAGCTCGGCGCCGATGCGCGAGCTTGCGGCGCGGATCCATCCGTTGCCGGCGTGCGCGCTGAACGCCGCGCCGAACCTCAAATATCGCGACTTCCTGACCGTCGCGCTCAAGATCCGGTCGGAGGACCTATTCCCCGACAACTGGATCTATATCCACGACAGCAAGGTGAAGGTCGGCCGGGTGCAGAATTTCCGCAGCTGGTCGCCCGAAATGGTGCCCGATCCCGAACTCGCGTGCGTCGGCCTTGAATATTTCTGCTTCGAGGGCGACGGGCTCTGGTCGGCGAGCGACGAGCAACTGGTCGCGCTGGCGACGAAGGAGATGGAAATCCTGGGTCTGTGCGACCCCGAGGATGTCGTCGGCGGCGCCGTGGTGCGGCAGGAAAAGGCCTATCCCGTCTATGACGACGACTATGCCATGCATGTCGAGACGATGCGCAGCGAACTCGAGGCGCGCTATCCGACGCTGCACATGGTCGGGCGCAACGGCATGCACCGTTACAACAACCAGGATCATGCGATGATGACCGCGATGCTGACGGTGCGCAA